>CAZEIN010000134.1:0-4000 GCA_964512425.1 uncultured Sulfurovum sp. | reverse complement strand
CTGGAATCCTTTGATAGTCTCTTCGAGTGTAACATAGACACCTGGGCTACCTGTAAAGACCTCTGCTACGTGGAATGGCTGAGAGAGGTATCTTTCGACCTTGCGTGCACGCTCAACAACCAATTTGTCATCTTCACTAAGCTCATCCATACCAAGAATCGCAATGATATCCTGTAGGTCTTTGTACTTTTGCAGAATCTGCTGTACCCCTCTGGCTACCTCATAGTGCTCTTCACCAACAATCTGTGGATCAAGCATTCTAGAAGTAGAATCGAGTGGATCTACCGCTGGATAGATACCTTTTTCAGCAATCGATCTGTTGAGAACAGTTGTTGCATCAAGGTGTGCAAACACTGATGCAGGTGCAGGGTCAGTCAAGTCATCCGCTGGTACATAAACAGCCTGAACTGAAGTGATCGAACCTTTGTTGGTAGAGGTAATACGCTCTTGGAGTTTACCCATCTCAGAAGCGAGTGTTGGCTGATAACCCACCGCTGAAGGGATACGACCCAGCAGTGCTGACATCTCTGCTCCACTCTGTGCATATCTAAAGATATTATCGATAAACATCAATACATCGAGACCCATCTCGTCACGGAAATACTCTGCCATAGTCAAACCTGTCAAAGCGATTCTGTTTCTCGCTCCTGGAGGTTCACTCATCTGACCAAAGCAGAGAGCAACCTTGTCCAGTACATTGGAGTCTTTCATCTCGTGGTAGAGGTCGTTTCCTTCACGGGTACGCTCACCAACACCAGCAAATACTGAATAACCACTATGCTTGAGTGCAACGTTGTTAATCAGCTCCATGATGATAACGGTTTTACCAACACCCGCACCACCAAAGAGTCCTACTTTACCACCTTTTGAATACGGAGCGAGTAGGTCAACAACTTTGATACCTGTTTCAAATACCTCTGTTTTGGTACTCTGCTCTTCAAATGCTGGTGGCTCTCTATGGATTGACCAGCTGTTTTTTGCTTCAAAATCGCCTGCATCATCGATAGTCTCACCGATCACGTTAAAGATACGACCAAGCACCTCTTCGCCTACAGGTACTTTGATGAAGTCACCTGTAGCTTTAACCTCTTGACCACGCGTAAGACCTTCACTCATATCCATTGCAATGGTGCGTACACGGTTATCACCGAGCTGAATTGCGACCTCTAGTACGAGTCTAGTCTCCTTGCCATTGATGACAATCGTTGTCTCTAGTGCTTCGTTTATCCCTGGGAGGTAATCAGTGAAATCTACATCGATAACCGGACCCAATACTTGTATAACTTTACCTATCATTGTTTCTCCTCTTTCTTATTTCATTGACTCAACGCCACTAATGATCTCGATGAGCTCAGTAGTAATCGCTTCTTGTCTTGCTTTGTTGTACTTGACACTCAACATATCTACCATATCTTTGGCATTGTTGGTTGCTGACTCCATTGCTTGCATACGTGCAGAGTGCTCGGCGGCGAGAGAGTCTATCAATGCATAATACATCACATACTCTAGGTACCGTTTGACCAAGGCCTCTAACAAGGTATCATCATCATCTGGCTCAAGCTCAAGCTCAGAGGTAGATACGGCATCATCAGAGAGAGCAGAGGCATCTACAGGGACGGCCTGCTCTTCTATGACTTCCTGTGTAATCATATTGAGATAACCATTGTGTACGATGATCACTTTATCCGTTTTTCCTGCGATATAGTCTTCCACTGCTTCATTGATAAATTCTGCTGCTCTTTCATAAGTAGGTGCTGCACTCAAGTCACTGACCTCTTGCAGCATATCAATATTATTGAACTTGAAGTAAGAAATACCCTTCTTACCAATTGCTCTCAATCTCACTTTTACATCCTCAGCAGCATACTTCTCAAGCAGTGCATTTACACGCTTGATCGTCTGCGAGTTAAATCCACCACACAATCCTTTGTCAGCAGTGACAAAAATGATATCTACGACTTTTGGGTTTGCAACCTCTTTGAAGTAAACATTGTCCAATGACTCTCCGAGCTTGGAGAGATTGGCAGCGATATCATGGATCATTTCGGTGATCTTGGCAGCATAGACTTTAGATTGTTCGGCAAGCTCTTTGGTTCGGTTCAATTTTGCAGAAGAGACGAGCTTCATAGCCCGTGTGGTCTTCTGCGTATTCTTGACGCTTCCTATCTTGCGTTGTATCTCTTTTAAGTTAGCCATTGTTTAGCCTTTCACTTATGCCGAAAACTGTTTTTTAAAGTCTTCGAGTGCGTTACGCAACTCCTCTTCGGTACTGTCATCGATTTTTTTGCTTGTTCTGATTGTATCTAGGATACTTGCATGTTTGGTATCGATAAAGAGACCAAGCTCCTGCTCGAACTTGCCAATCGCTGCTACAGGGATATCGTCCAAGTAGCCTTTGGTACCAGCAAAGATAGAGATAACTTGTTTTTCAACAGGTACTGGAGAGTATGGAGGCTGCTTAAGAATCTCAACCATTCTCTCACCACGCTCTAGCTGATGACGGCTGTGCTCATCCAAATCAGATGCAAACTGTGCAAATGCCTGAAGTTCACGATACGATGCAAGGTCTAGTCTCAATGTACCTGCGACTTGCTTGGTTGCTTTGATCTGTGCAGCACCACCCACTCTAGATACTGAGAGTCCGACGTTGATCGCTGGACGTACGCCTGAGTTAAACAGGTCTGTCTCTAGGAAGATCTGACCATCAGTAATGGAGATGACGTTGGTTGGGATGTATGCAGATACATCGCCTGCTTGGGTCTCAATGATTGGGAATGCGGTGATAGAACCTGCACCCAACTCATCATTGACTTTTGCAGAACGCTCAAGGAGTCTAGAGTGTAGATAGAAAACATCTCCAGGGTATGCCTCACGACCTGGAGGACGTCTGAGGATGAGTGACATTTCACGGTACGCAACAGCGTGCTTGGAGAGGTCATCATAGAAGATAACAGCATGTCTGGCGTTGTCTCTAAAGTACTCAGCCATCGTTACACCCGCATAAGGAGCGAGGAACTGTAGAGCTGAAGCATCAGAAGCACCTGCATTGACGATGATTGTATACTCCATCGCACCATGCTCTTCAAGCTTTTTTACGATAGAAGCAACTGTTGACTGCTTTTGACCAATAGCGACATAGACACACACCACATCTTGACCTTTTTGGTTGATGATTGTATCAATCGCCAATGTGGTTTTACCTGTTTGTCTGTCACCAATGATGAGCTCTCTCTGTCCACGTCCAACAGGCACGAGGGCATCAATCGCTTTGATACCAGTTTGTAGTGGCTCATGCACTGACTTTCTAGCCATGATGCCTGGTGCTTTCTCTTCTACGAATCTGTTTTCTGCAGCTTCGATAGGGCCCTTTCCGTCTATTGGCTCACCTAGTGGATTGACCACACGTCCAACCATGCCATCGCCTACGGGTACTTCTAGAAGTGCTCCGAGTCTTTTAACGCTCATGCCCTCACTAATACCATCTGTAGAGCCCAATACAACGACACCTACGCTCGCCTCCTCTAGGT
The DNA here is from genome assembly GCA_964512425.1 of uncultured Sulfurovum sp. Classification (GTDB taxonomy): domain Bacteria; phylum Campylobacterota; class Campylobacteria; order Campylobacterales; family Sulfurovaceae; genus JAAXPZ01. Next base: position 473 of record CAZEIN010000134.1, on the reverse strand, counting down.
TCAGTACCATTCCTCTGATACCGTTATCAAACTCAATCATCTCACCAGCCATAACATTGTTGAGTCCGTATACTTTCGCAATACCATCACCAACGCTAACGACCTTACCTACCTCATTGATATCTACATCTATCTCGAAATTCTCAATTCTCTCTTTGATTATTGAGCTAATCTCATCTGCTTGCAATTTTGCTGCCACCTCTTCTCCTTTCTATGATTATTAGAGTGCTTTTTGGATATAGTCAAGTAGTGCTGCTTTGACTCTATCTTTAGAGAAACTAAGCTCTAAACCTAGATCCTCAACCTCAACTTTTACACCATTTAGATCACTGTTGACCTGTTCTAGTTTGATTGCTGCGCCACTATGCTTGGAGAGTGCCTCTTCCAAACTTTTGAGTTCCGCTTTGTCCAATGCATTCCTGCTTTCGACTTTACCTACAAAACTATTGGACTCTTTTTTCTTTTCAAACTTT
>CAZEIN010000133.1:0-2259 GCA_964512425.1 uncultured Sulfurovum sp. | reverse complement strand
ATAGGAGTTGCCTGCCTGATCGAGTAGGGCGGTAAGTTTTTGGAAATCACTCTGGCACGTTTCACAGAGGTTATCGATGAGCTTGGGTGATGTGGTGAGCAGGGATTGACATGTTGTATTTTTGCAATCGAGCACACGGATAGGATTGGTCGCGATACGTCTGTTGCAATCCTCACAGAGACCCTCTTTGATGTCGGTGAGAAAACCTACGAGATTCTCTCTATAGGCTGGCATACAGCTAGGACAACCCAGAGAGTTAATGAGCAGATCATAGCCGATGCCTAGTGCATCAAAGATTTGACCAATCATCGTAATGATGGTAAAATCCTCCAGCACAGAAGCCTCCCCGAAACTCTCACACCCAAACTGGTGAAACTCTCTGAGTCGTCCTTTTTGTGGCCGCTCATAGCGAAACATGGGTCCATAGTAGTAAAATTTTTGCTTCATTGGCTGACGATCAAGCTTGGCAGAGACAAAGGCACGCACGATGCCTGCTGTTCCCTCTGGACGCATGCAAACATCGTTGCCACCCTTGTCCTCGAACTGATACATCTCTTTACCAACGATATCAGAGCTCTCACCTACAGAGCGTCTAAACAGCGCCGTCTCTTCGAGGATAGGTGTTTCTATGTAGCCGTAGCCGTAGCGTTTGGCAATCTCTATAGCAGTAGTGACAATATGGACAAAACGTGCACTCTCCTCAAAAGTGAGATCTTTCATGCCTCGTAGTGGTTTGATCATGGGTGTTTCCTTTTGGAAGATGCGTTGGCAAACGCACCCTACGGTTTGATATGCTGTTATGGTTATGGTATTAGTGATGGAATTATAGCTCTAAATAGCTGACTATCTTTTGATGTATGGTCTCGATAGACTCTCTGGCATCAATAAGTAGATGGTCAATCTCTAATTTTTCTAGACTCTCTTGCATATGTCTCTGTACTTCTAGGAGATATTCTAGTCCTCTGAGCTCTATCCCATCGAGGCTTTTTTGGGAGATCCTATGCTGCAGGGTCTCCATATCTGTCTGAAAGAGTATCACTTTGTCAGGCAAACTCCCCTCCAGTGCAAAGAGGTTGAGAAGTAACAGCTCCTCCAAATCAAAATTTCCATTGGCCAATGCGTATCCGATACCAGAGAGAAAACCTCGGTCAGAGATAACGGTTTTATGCTGATTTGGCTTGATAACCTCTGTGTAGTGCTCTGCTCTGTCTACTAGAAATAGCAACAGCTCTGCTCGCTTGGAGTGAATAGTGTCTGCTAGTAGGATTTTTCTCGCTTGCTTACCAAAGGCGGTGGCACCTGGCTCAAAGGTGGTGATGAGCTCAGGATGCTTTTGTGCCAGCAACTCTATCTGTGTACTTTTGCCACAAGTATCAATCCCCTCAAACAAAATCACCATTACTTTCGATACTTTCGAATCAGTTTGAGTACATCTGGAGTAACTAGATGGTCGACTTTCCCCTCAAAATGGAGAATTGTACGTACCACCGATGAGCTGACAAAGGCACGTTTGAGGCTAGGCATGAGATAGATGGTTTCTAAATCCTCTTTGAGAGAGGCGTTGGCATAGCCCATCTGTAGTTCATACTCAAAATCACTCACGGCTCTGAGCCCACGAATGATGATGTTGGAGTCGAGTTCATCAGAGAGTGTGACCAATAGACTGTCAAACCCGACGACTTTGATCTTGGGAAAATCCTTGGTAGCCTTTGTGGCCATTTTGATACGCTCTTCGAGGGTAAACATAGGCTTTTTGTCTCGTGAGTCTGCTACAGCTACGACAATCTCATCAAACATTTTGCAGGCACGCTTGATGATATCGAGGTGTCCAACAGTGATAGGGTCAAAGGTTCCAGGGTAGATTGCACGACGCATCTATACATCCTTGTTTGGTTTTTGTAATTATACCTAGCTATTCTTTTGAGTCACCCCACCTAGCATAGAGATCATTCTCTATCCCCAGCACATCATACCATTTCCCAATGATAAATCGCTCCATCTCTTCGATGGAGCCAGCATCAGAGTAGTATCCCATCACAGGAGGAGCGATGATGGCACCTAGACTAGCCAGCTTATGCATATTCTCCAGTGCGATAGCAGAAAAGGGCAGTTCTCTGGGAGCGAGGAGGAGTGGCTTGTGCTCTTTGAGAGCAACCGCTGCAACACGGGTAGGGAGATTGTCACTGATACCACAAGCGATCTTGGCAAGGCTATTCATAGAGCAGGGAATGATAGCGGTAGCATCGACCCTAAATGACC
>CAZEIN010000132.1:0-2160 GCA_964512425.1 uncultured Sulfurovum sp. | reverse complement strand
TTCTAAAAGAAAAGTTATTGGTTTTAGGCACTACTATAATCAAATAAATTACACGCAAGACTTGCCAAGTCTACTTGCTTTCTATCAGGATATGGATAAAAAGTGATCGCTTTGTCTATGTCAGAGATAGTGAGTACGAGGTGGTCGAGATGGCTGATCTGCATAGAGTCGTTACTTCCTCCTATGCCCCATACGATCCGCCATCTGTTCCATGAACTCCTGCATCGCGTATGCCATGGCACCAAAGACTGCTTTGGTTTCGTAGCCCATGGCGGGGGTTTTGGCGATTTCTAGGAGTTCGTCGAGCTCTTCGGTGCTGAACTCTCTGGTGGCATAGAGGATCTGGTTATAACCATTGTTGATCATGGATTTGAGATAGTTTTCTTTCATCTCTTTGAGTCTCTCTTCGTCTGAATCGCTGGATTTCATCCGTTTCATAATCGGTACGATGAGGGCATCAAACATCTGTGCGATTGCCTCTTTGTTGCTGTAATATGTATTGATTTTTTCTGTGATGAGACGATGACTCTCGCGTTCTGAGTTTTCTTTGGACTCTTTGGCATATTTTCGTATCTCCATGAAATCCCCTTCTGGGTCACTGGACTCATAGACAAACTTGAGCAGTGCAGGGCTTTTGTAGTTCTCTAGTACCTTTGTCATCTCACTCTCACTCAATGCTTTTTGGAGCTGTTCTCTAAAGCGTACAGTGAGCATCTCTGTATCATAGGTACTGGTGTTGCCATCTCTGGCATCCATGCGGTTTTGCATCGCACTAAAGCCCGCCTCTAGCTCTAGCAAATCCTCCTCTGAGTGAGAGAGCATGAGGTAGTATTCTACCTGTTCAGGGGTGGCGGCTGAGAGTAGAGTGATAAGTAGTAGAACAGTAGATAATAGTTTTTTCATCTGTATCTCCAGGATATTTCGGGATTTGGTTAAAATGATTATAGCATGGTAGGTTAAATAGTGTAAAATTAGGAATTAGCCCAAATCCCGAAATAGGATTCTCTGAATATGTGCTATGCTCGTATTTAAGGGGTTTGTGTAAAATTTGAGTCGCACCCATAGGTTCGGCGATGGTTTTACGCGAAGCCCTTGAATGCGATGATAGTGCATAGTCAAGAATGTCTATTTCGGGATTTGGGATTAGGAATTAGGAGGAGCAGTGCCGTGCGTTATCATAAAATGAGCTCATTTAGAGTGATGGATCTGGTACGAGAGGCAGCACAGTATAGTGATACCATCCATTTCGAAGTAGGGCAGCCTGATTTGCCTCCCTCTCCTCGGGTCAAAGAGGCACTCATGGGTGCAGTTAGCCAGGATCATTTCTCCTATACAGAGAGTTTAGGCTTGTTAGCATTGCGAGAGAAGATCTCGGCACACTATAGGCGTGACTATGGGGTAGAGGTGGATCCTGAGCGTATCCTGCTCACACCTGGGACGAGTATCGCTTTTCTCGTAGCCTATCTGTTGACATTGAGACATGGAGAGGTGTTGGGGATGAGTGACCCCTCCTATCCCTGCTACAAAAACTTTGCCCACATGGTGGATGTGGAGCCGCTCTTTATGCCTATTGGAGCAGAGGATGGGTATCAGCTCACCCCAGCACATCTAGAGGGCAAATCCATGCAGGCACTCCATATCTCCTCTCCCTCCAATCCTACTGGTACGATCTATAGTCGGGAGAATCTGGAAGCACTGATTGGCCATTGTGAGCAGAGGGATATCGCATTTATCTCAGATGAGCTCTATCATGGTTTGGTGTATGATAGCACAGTTGCTACGGCACTGGAGTTTAGCGATGCGGTGATTGTGATCAATGGGTTTTCCAAATACTTCTGTATGCCCGGTATCCGTCTGGGATGGATGATCGTACCTCAGGAGCTCATCCGTCCTGCTGAGATCATCGCACAAAACCTCTATATCTCTGCTCCCACACTGAGCCAATATGGGGCACTCGAAGCTTTTGACTATGACCACCTAGCAGAGACGAGAGAGAAATTTAGGGCACGCAGAGACTATCTCTATGAGGCACTCAGCCCCTACTTCAAAATCGATGCCAAGCCAGATGGAGCATTCTATCTCTGGTGCGATGTCTCGGAGTACACCGATGATGCCGTAGCATTTAGCGAGGAGCTCCTCAGAGAGATTCATATCGCAGTG
>CAZEIN010000131.1:0-3669 GCA_964512425.1 uncultured Sulfurovum sp. | reverse complement strand
ACGTTGAAGTTTCATGTGGTGTTTGAGCAATTTCGTATCGAGACCAAATGTATAGATATGGGTGTCAAAGTGCACTATGAGATATATGCAAACAATGGTCGTATGGTGCATGAGGTAGACCAGATCTGCTCTCAGCCTTTGCGACTTACTTTGGATGCAGGTGATTACAATGTAGAGGTAAGCTTAGGCAGTGATAAAAAAGAGGAAAAGTTTACTATAGGAGGAGCTGTATTAAGCCTTGTAATAGATATGAGTGCGATCAAAAAAGAGCCCTCAAAAGAGGAGCTAATCAAGGCAGATGAGCAAACACTCGCCCCTGCACCTACGAAAGCTCAGCCATCCCATCAGGATTCAAAAGCAGAAAATCCTAAAAAAGATATCAAAGAGGCTGCTAAAGGACTCGAGCAGCTCGGAGCAATCTTTGGTCAGATGGGCAAAGCAGCAGAGGGAGACAATGCCAAAGAGCTCAAAGAGGCAGGGCAATTCCTCGAAGCACTAGGTGGTCTCATGGGAGGAGCCAAAAAGCCAGAGACAGCTACAGAGAAAAAGAAAAAAATTGAGAAAAAAGCAGCCCAAATGGAACAGAATAAAGAGGCAGATAAATCATTTGAGAACGCAGGTGATGACCTGAAGATGTTTACAGACTAGGAGAAGAGAATGAAGAAAATTATAATGGTTATAGTAGCAAGTAGTTTGTTGCTCACGGCAGGATCAGACATGCTCAAACGATACAAGGTACGCAGTGCCAAGATACTCTATGAGGTGCGAGGCTCAGGGGATGTCATGGGCATGGTGCAGACCCAGTCCAAAGGCAAGAAACGACTCATTTTCTCCGACTACGGAGCCAAAGAGATGACAGAAATCGTCAAAGTTACCAAGACCACCACCAATGGCAAAAGTAAAGTCGAAAAGCTTCATTCTCTACGGTATATGAATGGTGCAATGCTTTATAGTGTTGATTTCAAACAGAAAAAGATTATCCGAATGAAAAACCCTGCATTGGCAATGGGGGCACTCTTTGGTTGGGGTAAAAATATGGCACAGACAGGTGAGGCGATGCTCCGAAAAATGGGAGGCAAAAAGATAGGCACTGACAAGGTACTAGGGTATAGCTGTGATGTTTGGGATCTCATGGGTGTCAAGCAGTGTATTTATCAGGGACTACCACTCAAAGTAGAATCAGACATGATGGGAATGAAAAGTACAGAAGTCGCTGTCAAGGCATCTTTTGATCTCTCGCTGGGTACCAAGGATTTCAAACTCCCTGACTATCCACTGGTGGATAAACGAGGTAGAGCCCTTGTATTGAATAGAGATAAACTCGATGCCATCGATGCGAAAGAGACAAACAGAGATATGAGCGATGCAACAGAAGCTGCCCAAATGATGGGCGCTATGTTCAAGGCAGCCTCCAATGCAGGCATGAGCCTCAATGGCAAATCAGAACCAACCAAAGCCCAAGAGGAAGCCATGGCAAATGCCATGATGCCAATGATGCATAAAAAGTTTCAACGCCAAAAAATCGAACTCATCCAAGATCGTAAATGCCTAGAGAGAGCCAAAACATTTGCACAGGCCAAGCAATGCGAGAGAGGCGAAGACCGAGGTGAAGATACGATTAGCGTCTGGAATGCTACGGAGAAGAAAAAGATACTAGGATTGATTGATGAAGGTATCGAGGTGATGGACTGTGCCATGCATGCAAAGTCTATGTCAGCAGTAGAGCGGTGTTTCCCAGACTAAGCTATCTGCACCACACACTCTGTACGTCCTCTAAATTCAAAATAGATATCACCACAGCTATAATCCTGTGGGTAGTCTGTTTTGATGAGGATGAGGGTATTTCCTCCTATTTCATAGGTAGGTATCTTCTGGGAGTGGGATTGGAGAGTGACAGGAAAACGACTGGTGTTGAGTACCCAAAAATCACTGTGATCTGGATCTGTCACCTGCTCTTCGCGCACACCATGCTTGTGTGAGCTTGCGATCCCCTCTAGTAGAAAAACATCATGATAAAAGGAGTCTTCTACAGTTTCAGGTAGCAGTTCTCCTCTCTTGTTGCGAGAGACAAAGGCTACAATGTCGAGATTGTCATCGGTTTTTTTATTGATGAGAGTATAGAGTGATTTTTTGTCTCTGATCTTTTCCATGCCATCAAAGCTATGGTAGGCATTGATATGTCCTTTGAGGATACGTTGCTCAAACTTGTCAAACTGCTCATACTCATAATCTATCTTTTTACGTTTGATATAGTTAGAGATCTTGCTGCTTAGGTTGCGACTCTGCTTGGAGACGTGGTCGTTGAGTAGAGGGTCGATATGCTTTTTGTTGATGTCTGCAAAAAAGAAGAGAAACGTATTGAGTTTGGCTCCCATCCAGTTGAAGAATCGGATGATAGGGTTTTGACTCCCCAGTACACGCTCCATCCAGCTAAAGAGCCAGCTCAGCGCAAAGACCTCCAAAATAGGAGTAATCCAAGAGTTGATCATAAAGCCAAAAAACTTTGTACCCATCATCAAAATAGTTTTGGAGATGCCAATTACAATCACCTTGATCTCTGTGAAGAGCAGTAGATTATCCAGATAACCTGTGGTGTAGAGTGCCCAGGCGGAGACGAGTGAGAGGAGTAGGGGGATAAAAAAGTTTCGCATTTTCGCACGCAGATTGAGTGCTTTGTAGTATTCTCCTAGCTCCTTGAATCCTACCTTGATATGATCAGTGACATTTTTTTGTAGCCAGCGAGCAAAAATAGTATCCAAAAACCATCGTTTGATTAGTAGATAGGTGCCTTGAAAAAAAGTCAACCCTTTGACAAAAGCCAGTATTTTGAGCTTGGATGCAGAATAAAAAGAGAAAAGAGCCGTTTTGAAAACCAGTGCGATAGCAAACATATATCCACTCAGTACTTTGTAGGAGAGTGGATAATAGAGTTTGAGAATGGTGACGATGACAACAGGAATGATGACTGCCAGTGCTGCAATATGACGACGCTTCATCTCTCCTCCTGTATAATATATGTAGGGTGTACAACATGCACCAAATAGTTGCTTGGAAGAAACTCGGGTTTAACCCGAATTTAGCAATCTCTATTGCGTATTTTGGGTTTAATCCTCATCCGTAGCATCAGTCGTATAAACCCCTGTGGCTTTTTTCCACATGATAGAGGCGTTCATGCCCAACCAGACGATAAGTCCCATACCGATAGTGGCGATCCAGCCGAGGTTGCTCCATTTGGAGGTGTCGATGATGTCGTATTGAGCCAAGCCCCAAACAAATGCAACAATGATAGCTACAGCGATGATGGCCCCATAGATTTTGATACTTTGTAAAATCGCCTTGATAGCCATAATCCAGAGAGCTAGCATCACGAGGATAAAGAAAGGTTTAAATCCAGAGAGTGGATCACTATGGCTGATATAGCCAATAAAATGATGCAGGGTAGGATTCCATGTCCCCAGAGCCAGTGCGAGAGAGAGTATCAGTGAAACCCACCAGTGTAGGTGAGACTCAACTTTTCCGCTTTTTGTTTTATTTTTGGTAGTTAGAATACTAGGTAACATTTTTATTTCCTCTACATTTTTCGATTATCTTTAGCATAATTATAGTCAAATAGTCTAAAGCACTATACATTTTTGCTATAATTTACGTAATAATTTTCAATAAAAGGTG
>CAZEIN010000130.1:0-4853 GCA_964512425.1 uncultured Sulfurovum sp. | reverse complement strand
TTCTTACTCTCAGTACCGGTATTTAGAGTGCGTGGTGACTATTTGGCTATCGTCACACTTGGCTTTGGATTTATTATTCGTATTTTTGCCATGAATTCGCCAGCCTATACCAATGGTGCCATGGGGCTCAACGACATACCTGAATTTGCTGATTTTAGATGGATAGGAAGCATTACCATCTTTACCTTTGTTGTCATGATTCATATCATCTACTCCAAATATGGTAGAGCTATGAAGGCGATTAGAGATGACGAAGATGCAGCCGTGGCAATGGGCGTTAATACCTTCAAAATCAAGACCTATGCCTTTATGACTTCCGCATTTTTTGAAGGTATTGGTGGAGGACTACTCGCCTCTTTCTTGAGTACCATTGCACCAGACCAGTTTACTTTCCTACTCACTTTCTACCTACTCATCATCATTGTGCTTGGTGGACTAGGGAGCATGACAGGTACACTGGTCTCTGCTATAGTGATTGGCTTTGGTCTAGAGTGGCTCAGATTCTTGGATGATAATATGACTATCTTTGGCTATGAGACAGGGGCACACCCTGGTATGAGGATGGTAGTATTTTCTATACTCTTGATTATTACGATGCTCTTTGCACGAAGAGGGCTATTTGGTGACAGAGAGCTTTCGGATATACTTAAAAGTGCTTCAAAAAGGAAGAATGCATGAGCCAGACAACCCTAAAAATTCAAAATATCACTATGCAGTTTGGTGGTGTGACTGCCATTGACAATCTCTCCTTTGAAGTAAAGGAAGGACAAATCTATGGTCTCATCGGTCCTAATGGTGCAGGAAAAACTACCATTTTCAATATCATTACAGGTAACTATCAGCCTACCAAAGGCGATATACTGTTTCAAGATGAAACCATTACAGGAACCAAGCCAAATTTGGTTGTTCAAAAAGGAATTGCTAGAACTTTCCAAAACATAAGACTCTTCAAAAGCATGAGTGTCTTGGACAATATTCTTATTGGCTTTCATAATCAGTCTCACTATAGTTATCTCGAGGCTGTTTTCAGACTGCCTCGTTATTTTGGACAAGAGAAAAAGATTAAATCTGAGGCCATGGCAATACTCGATGAGTTTAATCTTACGGAGTTTGCAGACCATAAAGCCACTGATCTGAGCTATGGCAACCAGAGAAAAGTAGAGATAGCCAGAGCCGTAGCTACAGAACCTTCACTACTGCTCCTTGATGAGCCAGCTGCAGGAATGAACCCCAGCGAGACAGAAGATCTTTCCATCATTATTCATAAAATAAAAAAAGATTTTAACCTGAGCATTCTACTGATTGAGCATGATATGAAATTTGTTAATAATATGTGTGATCTAGTTACTGTACTGGATTATGGAGAAAAAATATTTGATGGCAAACCTGCTAATGCCATTGTAGATAAGAAGGTTGTTGCAGCCTATTTAGGAGATTTCACCCATGCTTAAAGTCAATAATTTAGAAGTCTATTACGGTGTCATTGCCGCAGTGAGAGGCATAGATATGGAGGTCAAGAAAAATAGTATTGTGACTCTCATTGGTGCCAATGGTGCTGGTAAGACCTCTACACTCAATGCACTCGTTAATAGTATCAAGAAAAAAGGTATCGTCCACGCCAATGGTATTGATATCACCAAAGAACCTACCCATAAGGTTATTCAAGACGGTATTGCTCTTGTACAAGAGGGAAGACGTATCTTTGTCAATCTTACAGTCGATGAAAACCTCCGTATGGGTGCTTTCAATACAGAAGACTATGAAACGCTCAAAGAGAAGATGTATCAGCAATTCCCACGACTCTCTGGCAAAAAAGAGCAGATGGGTGGCACACTGAGTGGCGGAGAGCAACAGATGCTAGCCATTGCAAGAGCCCTTATGAGTGAGCCCAACCTCCTCATGCTCGATGAACCAAGCTTGGGTCTTGCCCCCAAAATTATTGGTGAACTTTTTGAAACCATTACTGAGCTGAAAAAAACCATTACTATACTCCTTGTTGAACAAAATGCCTTTGCCGCACTCAAGATTGCAGACTATGGCTATGTTCTAGAGAATGGTAGTATCGCTCTAGAAGGAAATGCTCATGAGCTACTCGGCAACGATGAAGTGCGCAAAAAGTATCTTGGAGGATAAGTATTTGGAGGTAGATTTTTACCCTCCTGCCTATCAATCTAGCCGTATATTATCATCAAAAAATTGAATCTAAATTTAATCTTTGTTATATTTTTTTTGCAGTACACTTATACAAAGAGGTTATTGCATAATTTCCTTTCTCTCTTATCTACGCACAAGAGTTGCATAGTACATTATCATTATAGCCTCTTATCAAACTAATGCAAGGGGTTATTATGTCCAAAATGTGGTTTATGCGACTCATCGTTTTAGCGGTTGGTCTTGTGCTATGGTTTATGCCTGTACCTGAAGGTCTTAAAGAAAATGCTTGGCATCTCTTTGCCATCTTTATCACTACGATTTTTTCGATTATTATAGGTGCATTTCCTGTATTTATCGCCTCCGTTCTCGCTCTTGTCAGTACGATTTTTACTGGTATTCTTACGACTGGTGAAGCCTATTCTGGATTTGCCAAGGGATTTATCCTTCTCATCCTCGTAGCCTTTTTGGTTGCCAATGCTGTGGTCAAATCAGGACTAGGTCGACGTATTTCACTGATTATTATCTCTTACTTTGGTAAATCTACATTAGGGCTAGGATACTCCATGTTCTTTACCGATATGCTTATTGCTCCAGCCTTTCCTAGCAATACTGCTAGATCAGGCGTTCTCTACCCTCTTACACTTGCTCTCGCTAGAGATAGTGGGTCTAAAGTAGAAGATGGTACACAGAAAAAGATAGGTAACTACCTCATGATGAATACTATGGCTGGTCTTTCTATCTCTTCTGCTCTCTGGCTTACTGCTATGGCAGCGAATCCAGCAGGTGCAGGTATGGCAGCTGAAATGGGTATTACTATTACTTTCGCTAGTTGGCTTACCGCTTCTATTGTACCTTGTATGGCTGCGGCATTGATATTGCCCTATATTCTCTACAAGGTTATCAATCCAGAGATCAAGCAAACTCCCGCAGCACCACGTATGGCAAAAGAGTCTCTCAAAGAAATGGGACCCATGTCTTTCAAAGAAATCATTACTGGACTTACCTTTATCGTTATGGTTGCACTTTGGGCAACTACAAGTATGCACGGACTTCCCAAAGAAGCTATTGCATTTTCAGGATTGGCCGTTGTCATGATGACAGGTGTCTTTACCGAAGAGGATATGAAACAACAAGGAGGTGCACTTTCAACTTTTATCTGGTTTGCTGTACTCTATACGCTTTCCAGTTATCTCAATAAATTTGGATTTATGACATGGGTCGGTGATAAAATCGCAGCTCCACTAGATGGCATGAGCTGGTCAATGGTCTATACCATACTCATTGTCTCCTATGTGCTTATTCACTACTTCTTTGTTTCACAAACGGCACAGATGATGGCACTGTTTAGTGTATTTTTGGCAGTAGGGTTGAAATCAGGTGTACCTGGTGAACTTCTCGCTCTTATGCTACTGTTTGCTACTAACTTTAACTCAGTCATTACACCACAAGGATCATCTGCCAACGTCCTCTCCGCAGGCAGTGGATATCTCAAGACCTCCGAAGTCTATAAATATGGTGCAGTCATCACCTTTACAAATCTCATTATCTTCTTGGTGATTGGTACACCATGGGTCATGATGGTAACAGGCTAAAGACACTATTTATCACCAATGGTAAGGTACAAATTTCTTGTTCCTTACCAACATATTTGGGGCTTAACCCCAAATATGAATTATCCTGCTATAATACGTAAAATTTTCTGCAATACCCGAATAAACGCGAGACCTTCCAGAAAACATTCACATACAAAGAAGAATTATGAAATTTACAGACTTTAATTTGAGTCAGACGATACAACAGGCAATCTCCGATGCAGGATTCAAAGAGCCCAGCCCAGTACAAAAAGAAGCGATACCTCTTGTTTTAGAAGGGCATGATATCATCGCACAGGCTCAGACTGGTACAGGAAAAACCGCTGCCTTTGGTCTGCCTATGCTGAGCCAAATGGAAGCCAATGGCTCAGTAGAGGGACTCGTCATCGTCCCTACGCGCGAGCTTGCCATGCAGGTCAGTGATGAGATTTATCGTTTTGGACGACTCTCAGGACTACGTACCGCTACAGTCTATGGGGGTACTCCTTATGGCAAGCAGATAGAGAGGATCAAGCAAGCATCCGTAATCATCGCTACACCAGGCAGACTCCAAGACCTCCTCATGAGTGGGCGTATCAAAATTACTCCTAAGTTTGTGGTACTAGATGAAGCAGATGAGATGCTGGACATGGGTTTCCTCGATGAGATCAAAAACATCTTTACTTTTTTACCTAAGCAGAGACAGACACTGATGTTCTCTGCTACGATGCCAAAAGCGATCCGAAAACTCGCTCAAGAGATTCTCAATGATCCCCAAACCGTCTCTATCACCAAATCAGAAAGCACCAATACTGACATCAAACAACTCTACTATGTGGTCAATGACAGAGAGCGTGATGATGCGCTGGTTCGCTTGATTGACTACAAGAACCCTACCAAGGCCATCGTATTTTGTCGTATGAAAATGGAGGTAGATAGACTCATCTCACACCTCACCTCTCAAGGATTCAAAGTCGGTGGGCTACATGGAGACATGGAGCAAAAACAGCGTGAAATCTCTATCAGGGGATTTAAAAATGGTGCTGTAGATATCTTTGTTGCTACCGATGTAGCGGCACGTGGATTGGATGTCAATGATGTGAGTCATGTCTTTAACTACCATATACC
>CAZEIN010000129.1:0-7387 GCA_964512425.1 uncultured Sulfurovum sp. | reverse complement strand
TACTGCTTGGCGCTATTTACCAAAGATATCATTTTCAAATTTGTGCTGAAAAAGAAGCACTGTCATAATGGCTCATGCTCCTCAACATAGAAAATAACAAAAAAATAACAAAAATATCTTCAAAAGTTGTTCTTTTTGACATTTTTTAACTATAATAATCAAAGTATAATAAATGTATGTAAAAAGGAGATAGTATGAAAATTACATGGAAAAAGTTTTCTATTATATTTATATGGATAGCTTCTTTTCTTGGAACGGCAGGTGCGCTGGAGATAGGTAGCTCTGCAGAAGCAATTAATATTGCAGGCAAGCAAAGAATGCTTTCTTATCGAATCTTAAAAGATTATCTAATGGTTTCGATGGAGAGTACATATAAAAACCCCAAAGAGGATTTGGCTAAGGCTATGAGAGATTTTGAAGAGGCTCAAAAGGCATTGGTACTCTATAGCAAAGATCAACAGGTACAAACATTAACCAAAGAAGTTGAAGATGCATTTAATGTGATTCAAAAGATGGTTTCTCAGCCATTTGATTCATCAAGAGAGGAGGAGTATCTGCAGAAGGCGACACATATGAAAGCGTTGTCTCATGGGATTGTTTTGAGGCTACAGACACTGTCTGGTGCTAAATCTGCAGAGATTGTTAATAAGTCAGGACGTTTGCGTGCAGTTTCACAAAGAATGAATGCGTTGTATCTACTCAAGACATTAGGAGTATCGTCGTCTGTGATACAGAATGGGATGAAGGCATCTATGAAGATTTTTAGAGATAACTTGGATTTTCTACAAAAATCTGAGCCCAAGGATGCTGATATAGTAAAGAGACTCAAAAAATTGGAAAAAATTCATCTTTTTTTCCAGATTATGCTAGAGTCCGATAACCATGTACCCACTATCATTACTAAAAAATCTGATAAAATGTTGAAGTATGGTGATGAACTTACAAATATATATGTTGAAAAATCGAAATAGAGAAGGAAAGAAATGATTAATAAAATAATAAAAAAAATACTAGTTACAGTGATGCTTATGGCAATAGCAAGTTCTGGATCGTTTGCAGAAACAAAAAGTGGAAATAAAGATTTAGCTCTTTTGAAATTGATAAAGACAGCAATGTCATCAGCTGTTATGATCCAAAATGTAACCAAAGCATACCTTTATGCGAGTAATGATGTTGCAACAACAAAAGCGGAGAGAGAGCAGGGAGCTGCATTAAAAGCCTTTGATGCGAAGTTTAAAAAATTAAATGTATCTATCAATGATCCAAAAATGAAAAATCTTCTATTGTTTATTGAATCAAATAGAGAAGAGATTGGTGACCTACTAAAAGAGCCCTATAGTCTGGATAATGCTCAAGAGATTATTGACTTGGCAGAATCTATCTCAGAGGGAGAGTTTAGCATCGCCAATAAGATCAAAGCACAACTTAAAGGGAAAGTACCAGCATTCAAGGGACAACGATATTTGGTTGCGCAAGTTGGAAAATACTATATGGCATATAAAGCTGGAATCAAAGATAAAAATACCATTAAAAATATGCATAAATCAGTCAAGTTATTGGCAGCTTTGATTGATGAACTTAAAACATATCCTCAAAATACACCTGAAATGAATAGAATTATGAATAGAGTGGAAAAAGACTGGAAAATTGTCCATCAGTTTTATTTAGATATAAAAGAGGGGGATCTTCCTTTGATTGTCTATGATACTACACATAAATTAGATCGCAAGTTTTTGAAATATGCAGAAGCACTCCTGAAGAGCAAATCAAATTAAAATAGAGAGGTAAATGTGAAAAATATACTGATTCATCTCCTTTCATGGATAGGTCTTACATTAGGGATAAACGCAGCTATCCGTAGTGATGTGGTTGTGATTGAAGCATCTGAAGGAGTACAGTATAGTGTGCAAGAGATAGCAAAAGACTATTTACTTGGCTATATTTATCCTGCTAAATATTCGCTAAAAAAGAATATCTATACAAATATAAAGATATTGGACGCAAATATTAAAAAAATTGCAACCAATACTCAGGATAAAAAATCAAAAGGTATTTTGAGTTACTTTTCAACACAAAAAGCACAAGTTACAGAATTTTTAGATAAAAAACAAAACAGAGAATCTGTAGAGACGATGGTCGGTTTTAGTGAACTTTTTACAGAGGGTTCCAAAAGTATTGCCAAGCAACATCACTACTCTTTTGAAAATGAAGAGAAGATGCTTATGCTTACCAAGGAGATGACAACCCTCGTAGGAGGTATTGTTAAATACTATATTGCTATTGAAATAAATCCTGATGATAAATCAAATAAGCGAAGTATAGAGAAGTTTATACGAGCTTTTAATAGAGATTTAAAAAGAGTTAATCAGTACACATATAGTTCTGATGTTAAGGCATACAGAGCATCATTGAATAGATTATGGAGAGTGATGACAACCTACCTTAGTCAAGCAGACAATGTCAAAGTACCTGCTTTGCTTTCTATTTTAAGTAAAGATATACAAAAATCATTAGATAAACTTAGCGTGTATCATAGTAAAAGCCGATAGGACAGGAGAGCATATGAAATCAAAAATACTATTATATTTATTCGCTATTCCATTATTTGTTGTGGTTGCAGGACTACTGTATTTTACTTATCAAAGTTTTTCACAATACACTGTATTGCAAAAAGAGTCTCACTATATGAAATTGATGAATATGGTAAGTAATAGTACAGATGCGGTCAATAAAGAAAAACGCTACAGTGCATTGTATTTCGCTACCAAAAAAGATGTAGATATCCAAGCAGTATCTTCAGCAAGAGATTTAACAGATATATCAATCAAAGAATTTTTTAGCAAGACCGATACTGAGGAGACTTCAAATATTGTAGAGATATTACATTCTGTAGAAAAAAATCTCAAAGAGGGACGTGCAGCAGTAGATACACTTAGTGGCGAGTATCAGGTTATTTTTCGTAATATATATCAAAATGAGGTGTCTTTGCCATTAGTTAAACTGGCATCTTTACAAAAGAATCCTGGTTCTAATACAATACTGATTCAAAATATAACTGCATATTATCAAGTAATACAAAGTTTGGAGCACCTCAGTGATGAAGAGGCATTTCTCTCGTATATAGCCACATCACGAAGGAAATTACAATTAGAGGATATGCAGTTTTGGGAAGAAATGGTTTCTAGGGACTTGTACCCAGAAGAGATTTATCAGCTCACTGATCCTATACTGATGGGAAAAATAAAAAAAGTGCTAGAAGAGACTAAAAGTATAGAGAAGATTGATAGGCTAAGGGCCAATATACTAGAGCACTCCTTTGATACGAATTATGACAGTAGGCAGAAATATATTCTAGAAACTTTTAAAGAATTATCTACAAGTCTTTTGGAAATAAATAGAATACTCTCTCGGCAGATTGATACTGTTTTGGATACAAATATTTCTGAGACCAAGCAGGATATGCTACAATATGCACTAGCAATCTTATTGGCATTAATCGTATTATTTTTGCTGATACGAGCCCACAGCTCATCCAATCAAGAGAAACGTATATTAGAAAATACGCTACGAAATATGGTTAGCCATTTGGATGAAGAGAGACAGCTGGAACTTGAGCAGATTGTTCAAAAAGGAGATACTTTGGCAACGTATCGTTTTCTTGCAAAAACGACACAAGAGGCATATGAAGCTAAAGAGAAAGCTTTAAATGCAGAAAAAGCTAAAGATCTCTTTCTTGCAAATATGTCTCATGAAATACGTACCCCCCTCAATGGCATACTGGGTTTCACACAACTTCTCAACGGTACCAAACTGGATACAGAACAGAGAGAGTTTTTAGAAGTAGTAGAGTTGAGCTCTAATAATCTCCTGCATATTGTCAATGATATCTTGGACCTTTCTAAAATAAAAGCGAACAAAATGGAATTGGAGCATATTTCATTTAGTGCACTCGATACACTAAATGAAGCGGTAGAGCCGCATGAAACAATGGCATCCGATAAACAGATTGAATATACAACATTTATTGATCCAACACTACCAAATCTGATGGGAGACCCTATTAAAATATCTCAAATTATGACAAATCTCATAGGCAATGCTATGAAGTTTACAGATTATCAGGGTAGGGTAAATGTAACCGTTGAAAAAGTGAAGGAGATAGAGGCAGAAGTGACGGTGCGATTTAGTGTAAAAGACAATGGATTGGGGGTAAGTCCAGAACAACAAGAACATATATTTCAAGCATTTTCGCAAGCAGATACAACCACAACGAGAAAGTTTGGAGGTACAGGATTGGGGCTAACCATTACCAATAATCTAGTTGAGCGAATGGGAGGAAAGCTTGCTTTGCAGAGTGAAATTGGGAAAGGATCCGAATTTTATTTTACACTTACGTTTGAAAAGAGTGCCGACAATACAATGGTTATAGATAGATTCTCTTCATTGAGAATAGGTTATTTAAAGCCAGCGAATACCGAGATAAAAGCTGTTGAAGAGAATCTTAAAAAGTATATTGAGGCAACAGGTGCCTATATGGAAGAGTTTAATATGATGGTGCACGGAGCAATTGCTTCTTATGATGCCGTGATTGTTGATTATTCTTTTCGCGATATCCGTGAAAACATAACGTTGATACAAGAGTCGGCAAAACATATTATTGTATTGACTTATATTTCTTATAGCCATGATATCAGGAGAATACAAGATCAGGTAAATACCATTATCTATAAACCACTGAATATCATGAAGATTATGAAGGCATTGGAGAAGGTGGCTTCAGGCAATTTAATCCCTGACCAGACTATGGCGGATATGTCTATGGCAATCACACCTACTGCTTCTCAAAACAAGAGCTCTTTTGAGAATATTTCCATTTTGGTTGCAGAGGATAATGGTATTAATCAAAAATTGATTTCAGAAATTATTAAAAAATTAGGTGCGGATATTGAAATTGCAAATGATGGGGAAGAAGCAGTAGCATTATATAAAAACAATCAATATAATCTTGTACTTATGGATGTACAGATGCCTGTATTGGGTGGCATCGAAGCAACACAGAAAATAATTGAATGGGAGAAAGCAAATCAATTAAAGCATACACCCATTGTAGCATTAACCGCAAATGCACTACATGGAGATAGGGAAAAGTATTTACGGTCAGGGATGGATGATTATATTGCCAAACCGATTGATATACGAGATCTAGAGGGTATTCTGTCTAAATATACTGTTACTACACTTGTAGAAACAGATATCCCAAAAGAGACTTTTGAAGAAGCTGTAGTGAATGTAGAGCAAGAAGTAGTAGAAAAGAGAGTGTCCCTTCTCGATAACCTAAATACAGAAAATAAAAATATATTGCTTTATAGTCATCACACACTTATTGGCAATATTCATCTTGCGGCATTGGCAAAATATGGCTATACAGTAGATTTTGTTTCAGATATTGACAACGTTTTGGTAATGGCTGAGCAAAAAGAGTATCGTTGTATTTTGGTCGATTCTACTCTCTTGACAGAAGATCTTTGTATTGTTTTAGAGGCTTTTGCTGATATTGGCGTAGAACCAATAATACGTGTAAACAGTCAAGATTATCATTGTAGGCAGTTTAGAGACTATCATTCGATAGAAGAGTTTAGAAAAATACTTGCAATGCTATAAACCAGAATGATGCAATAGAGATTGGTACTTCTATTGCATCATTCAAGATAAATTTATAACAACCTTAGGATACTTTGATTATACTTCACTCAATAAGTAATGAGAGGATTCTAGCATGTTCGGAATATTTGATACCAAAGAGAACCCCAAAGAGGCAAAGATACTCTTTGGCTCCACAGAGGAGACCAAGGAGGCAACTAGCCAACGCAAAAGCCCCTATAACAATAAAGTAGTCAGCACCTTCCCTATCTGCCACGAGGTAGATGCATTGAGGGCTCTGGATATCGCTCAAGCAGCAGCCCCTACTGCGGCATTGTCTCCACTGCACCAGCGTATCGCATGGCTAGAAGATGTGGCAGCCAAACTTCGTGCATATAGTGAGGACTTTGCCAGATTGATGGTAGATGAGATTGCCAAGCCACTTCAGTTTGCCCGCATAGAAGTGATGCGCTGTGCAGAGACGATTGAACTCACTGCCAAAGAGCTCATCAATCTAGGTGGGGAGACGATTCCTACTGATGCGACACCCAGCGGCAAAAAGGCGTTAGCCTATTACCGCCGTGTACCACTGGGTGTGTGTGTCTGTATCACGCCGTTTAATTTCCCACTCAATCTCGTCGTACACAAGATCGCTCCTGCATTGGGTGCGGGCAACACTGTGGTACTCAAGCCCACTCCTGAGGCACCACTGACTGCCTATCGCTTGGCAAAACTCTTTATCGATTCTGAGTATGCGGTGCCTGATGCACTGAGCGTGGTCTATGGTGATGCTGAGGTGGGCTCGACACTGGTCAAAAGTGCCATCCCCAGAGCAGTGAGCTTTACGGGATCCGTATCTGTGGGCAAAATCATCACCCAGCAGGCTGGGATTAAAAAGGTCAGCCTAGAGCTAGGCGGCAATGCAGCAAGCTTTGTGGACAGGGATGCCAACCTGGCATTGGCAGCACAAAAGTGTGCTTTTGGGGCATTTTATAACAGTGGACAGGTCTGTATCTCCCTACAGCGTATCTATGTGCATGAGGATGTTTACGAACGCTTTGCTGGACTGATTGCGACAGAGACAGCCAAGCTCAAGGTAGGCTCCCCTTATGAAGAGGATACCTTTATGGGGCCACTCATCGATGAGGATGCCAAGCACCGAGCGAAAAAATGGATAGCCAGTGCCAAGAATGAAGGAGCCGTAGTCGCAGCAGGTGGAGAGGAGATCGATGGCATCTTCCCTCCCACAGTCATGGTAAATGTGGATGATTCGATGAAGATTATCTGCGAGGAGGTGTTTGCACCTATCGTGAGTCTAGTGAGCGTGCCTGACTATGAGACTGCGATTGCCAAGATCAACGAATCCCCCTATGGATTGCAGTACAGTATCTTCACTGATTCACTCTCCGCTACGCAACGCTTTATCGAGGATGCTCAGTGTGGTGGTGTTATCATCAATGACATCCCTACAGTGCGTTTCGATATCCAGCCCTATGGGGGGAGTAAACTCTCAGGAGTAGGCAGAGAGGGTCCCAAGTGGGCACTAGAAGAGTTTACAGAGATCAAAACAGTGATGATTTTTAAAGGAGTTATATGAATTATATGTTTGCATCGGGGTTTTTGGGTACCAAAGCTCCTTTTTTTATGGATTTTGTGACGATTGTGGTGGCATTTCTGCCACTATTGGTTTGGTTTGGTGTCGGATTGATACGTCGAGGATATTATGGTTTTCATACCTTTTATCAGA
>CAZEIN010000128.1:0-2719 GCA_964512425.1 uncultured Sulfurovum sp. | reverse complement strand
GATAGTCATGAATTTCTATTTCGGGATTTGGGTCAAGGAAAGTGCGACTCTTACTGCTTCGACCAATATTTCCTTCTCTATCCTTCTAATATTTTGATGATAGACTTCAAAATCCAACCCCTGTTTTTCAATCTCTCTTTGTAGAATGATTTCGCCACCATCTAGCTCTGAATTTACCCAGTGTACAGTGACACCTCCTGTTGGATAGTCATCTGCATAGCTCTTCTCTATCGCATGTAGACCTTTGTGACGTGGGAGCAGAGAGGGGTGTAGATTGATCGCACGTATCTGCTGGGTAAATACTGGCGTGAGGATACGCATAAATCCTGCCAGCACAGTCAGCTCTACCTCTGCTTCCAGCAGTAGAGATACCACCTGCTGATCAAACAGTTCTCTGCTCTCATGCTGCTTGGAGTCTAGCACATGCACAGGGATATGATACTGATGGGCGATGGCAATCCCCTCTGCTTCTGGATTGTTGGTTAGGGCTACGACTATTTCGACCTCTTCAAGGTGCAACTTTTGAGCAAGGTAGGCAAAGTTAGAGCCTTGGCCACTAAACAGTACAGCAATTTTTTTCATGCTATGCCTTGGGCTCTAGCTGCTCTATCTGGTCGATGAGATCCATCGGCAACATCGCATACGAAGCCCCACTGTACCGCTCTGCCGCAGCCGTGAGGACCAGCGATCCTTGTAGTGCTGCATCGATTGCCGTGTACCCTTGTGCCAGCTGTGCCACAATCAATCCACTGAGCACATCACCACTGCCTCCCTTGCTGAGTTTGGCAGAACCAAAGGGATTGATATAGAGTTTATCCTCCTGGGCGATGAGCATATTGGCTCCTTTGAGCAGCAGTGTGATATGCGGGTAGAGGGCATTGAATTGACGTACCATCTCAAAACGACTCTCCTGCACCTCATCTACACTGAGTACCTCTCCAGTGATGGCTTTCCAAAGTACTGTAAACTCTTTGGGGTGAGGGGTGAGGACGATTTCTCGCTCTTTTTGCTCCAGTATAGCCAGCAGTTCAGTGTGGTAAAAGCTATCTGCATCCAGCACAACAGGCAGGTGGCTCTCTACGACACTTTTTTGTAAAAAATCACTCCCTAGATAATGTCCCAGCCCCATCCCTATCGCCATCGCTGTGGCATTGGTCGGCACCTCTGTGGCGGTCATGAGATAGGGTGGTGGTGTGATTCTCTCATGTGAGACCAGTGTCGTGAGTCCTGTACCAAAGCGACTCGCACTCATCCCAGCGATGATGCTGGCCCCCTCTTTGTCCCCACAAAAAATCACGGCATGACCAAAGCTGCCTTTGTGTGTGACTTGTGAAAAGTCCCGGCTTGGCAATTCCATATCATCTCTATCGAGTAGATAGCTAGCTACGGGCATGTCTTTGGTATAGTAGTTGTATCGTAGTCCCAAATCCACACGCTTGATCTCCCCTACAACATCTTTGACTACATCCGCATGTAGGCACTCTTTGCGTGCGCCCATCGTGATGGTTACATCTGCATCAAATACCACTGTAGATATCTTGCCACTCTCCTCGATACCTGTAGGGATATCACAAGCGATTTTGAAGCCATTGAGATCATTCATACTGTCAACAATATCCTGTGCACGCTCCTCCAGCGGTCGAGAGAGCCCTGCACCAAAGAGGGCATCTACAATGATATCTGCTTCGCATACACACTCTACAATCTCTACATACTCTAGCTTTTTGACACGCTCCAACTGTCTCTGTGCCATGACAGAGACCGCTCCAAAGGGAATAAAAAGCTTCACACTACTAAATGCAAACTGCATCAAGCGTGCCAACACAATCCCATCTGCACCATTGTTGCCAGGGCCAGAAACGATGAGAATCGAGCTCCTGCCTTTGAGATTGTGACGGATATAACTCTCCATGCCTTCTGCTGCATGCTCCATCAAAATATCCTCTGTCAATCCATACGCCTCATAACAGCGTCTGTCCATCTCATAACAATTTTTAAATACTTTTCTCATGGTCTCTTCTCCTCATCGAAAGTGCTTGTCTGTATTCTATCATATTTGTCATTGTCATTTGACACAATTTCACACTATTTCTGATATGCTATTTCTATCGGGGGTTTGTTTTGGGGAAATATACGATAATTCTGGTTTAAATCTATTTCGATATAATGCCGAACTTTGTTAGCTTTTAGCCCATGAGGCTGAGAAATTTTTAACAGGAAGGGGGTGCTTTGATATGCCAGGAATCGTTGTAAGTCCAAGAGACAACTTTGAAGATGCTTACCGTAAGTTCAAAAGACAATGTGACAGAAACCTCATCGTCACAGAAGCTAGAGCCCGACAGCACTTCGAAACAAAAACAGAAAAACGCAAAAAAGAGAAGATCGCAACACGCAAAAAGATCCTCAAGAAACTTTTCATGCTCAGAAGATACGAGTCGAGACTCTAATCTTTTGCGGTGGGGCTTTTGCCCTACTTGCTACAAACGCCATACCTTATTATCACCCTTCTTCTACACCACCAATTCATACCGAACATTTCATCCCGCAGTACCTGCTATCTGTCTGATACAGCTATACTCCTGCAACTGGTTGAGATCACGAACAGCCGTTGTTCTACTTGTTTTGGCAATTCTATTGCATAATTTGGGTTTAAAAATCTGCCTTGATTATGAACAAAATCATTGCATTAAAAATTTGGGTATTTAGTTGGTGCGGTAAT
>CAZEIN010000127.1:0-1776 GCA_964512425.1 uncultured Sulfurovum sp. | reverse complement strand
TGCTTGGTCAAGGAGAGACGCTCTACTAGCATCCCCTTGTCTGTCTATCAAGATATGTTGGTCTGCCTTGGCAGCCAAGTGAGGCTGATGTGAAATCGCAAAGATTTGATAGACCGAGGAGAGCGTAGCAATGAGTTCAGCAATGGCAATAGACTCATCTCCACTCACATTGGCATCGATCTCATCGAGAATGATCACTCCCCCCTCACCTTCTCTAGCACCTAGAGAAGCCACCATCAATGCCAACCTCAATCGATTGTGCTCCCCTCCACTCAGTGTTGCCGTCGCAGAACCAGAAAGTACCAAATCTACACTATCCGTACCAGTCTCCCCCAAATCAATCATCTCAAACCTAAAAGAAACTGTAGGAAGCTTGAGTCTAGAGAGGCTCTCAGATACCTCTGTAGCAAACTTCTCTGACTGCACTACTCTGGCTTGTGTGATACGCCCAGCTATGGTGCTCAGTTCGCTATACTCAATCTGCAAAAAATCCTCTAGCACACTTTTGTCCTGCTCGATACGTGCATAGCCTGCAAGTTCTTGCTCTTTGCTCTCTCGATATGCAATCGCCTCTCCTATCGAACCATAGCGATTTTTAAGCTCTGTGATTTTTTCCAGACGATCCAGCAATGCCTCAACATCTGTCTCCTCCAGCTCCTCTGTCAACGTTTGTGTCTCCTCAAAATCACTTCTGAGCTGATTCATTGCATCAAAAAAGTATCCCCCTTCTTTATTAATGAGACGAAATACCTCTGAGACCTGTGCCTCTAGTCCAAAAATCGCTTCTGCCCCTCCCAATGCATCATTGATTTTATCAATACGAGAGAGTTGCTTTTTGAGATGTAACAGCATCTCATCTTCTCCCGGCTTAGGGTCAATACTCTTGATTTTATTAATCTCATACGTCGTAAATTCAATCAGCTCAGTAAGTTTGCTTTCCTTCTCTTGTATTTCTGTCAGCTCCACCAATTTGTTGTGATAATTCACATAACGATTCTGGTACTCTTTGTACATTTTTTGATAGTATTTATCCTCACTGATAAGTGCATGATCGAGCATCTCTAGCAGCACTGCACTCTCAAATCCACCTGGGTCTCTCACACTTAGATAGTGTACATAAGGAGCAAAGAGCTGTTGCAAAGATTTTTTAGAGATATTTTGCTCGTTGAGATAGTAGCGTATACGGTCTTTTTTGAGGCTACGTATGACCAAATCTTCTTCTAAATCATAGGCATCTGACTGAAGCTTGGTAGGCCTATATAATGCTACTTCGCAGAGTTTTGCCTCTGCACTACCCATACCAAAACTGGCAAGTACACTACTCATCAATACAGATTTTCCTGCACCAGAAGGCCCACTCAGTACAACCAGCCCTTTATGAAAAGAGAGGTCCACAACCTCAAAGCCCAAAAGCTCACGCAGATATAAGCGCTCTATCACAGCCTATCTCCCCAATGCAGTTTCTCTCTCAAAACATCAAAATAGTTACGTTCTTTACGATGGAGCAGTCTCGCATCCTGCTCTGCACCGCCAAGATGAAGGATATCTCCCTCTTGTAATTCATATCGTTCTTGCCCATCCACACTCACTATGGCATCATACTTCTGTGCATCCAGTTCAATAACAAAATCTGCAGGTACGACCAAAGGACGCTGGTTACTCAAAGAATGTGCCATAACAGGTGTGATAATAAATGCCTTGGTAAGCGGATAGACCACTGGGCCACCCGCTGCAAGATTATAGGCAGTAGACCCCGTAGGCGTAGAGATAATAATC
>CAZEIN010000126.1:0-5682 GCA_964512425.1 uncultured Sulfurovum sp. | reverse complement strand
TAGAAGAGGAAAACCGACTCTTTGACAAGCAGGGTCTAGAGAAATATTATCATCATCAAATAGCCAAAGAGTCCAAGGTGCTCAAGCCTGGATCTGCCTTTGGCTTCATCACTAACTTTTTAGAGATTAATAGCCATTTTGATGAAAAACGTATCGAAGTTATCATTCTCTCCCGCAACAATGCTGCTACAGGACTACGTATTCGTAAATCAATCGATCACTACAAGCTAGATATTGATAGAGCAGGGTGGAGTGCAGGAGAGCCGATTTCCAAATACCTCAAAGCATTTTCTGTTGACTTGTTTCTCTCTGCCCATGCTGAAGATGTCCAAGAGGCAACAAATGCAGGCATCGCAGCAGCTAGAATCCTACCAAAACGCTATAAAAAGAAGCGCAAAGACAGAGTGGTTCGTATCGCTTTTGATGGGGATGCGGTACTTTTTTCTGATGCATCAGAACGTATCTATAAAAAGAAAGGTTTAGCTGCCTTTCTCAAGCATGAACGAAAAAATGCTCAAAACCCTCTCCCTCAAGGCCCTTTTGCGAAGCTTCTCAAAGTGATCTCTGCTATACAAGAGCGTTTCCCTATGGAAAAAGCACCTATACGTACTGCACTGATCACTGCACGCAATTTTAGTACGTTTGAGCGTGTGATTCGTACCTTTGAGGCATGGAATGTCCGTGTGGATGAAGCATTTTTTCTCGGTGGGGTAGAGAAAAGTGAAGTGGTGAGGTCATTTAATGCAGATATCTTTTTCGATGATCAGGATGTACACCTAGACAGTGTCAGTCGCAAGACACCTAGTGCTAAGGTGCCCTACAAAGGGTGATACTCATTCACTCTTTCTTGTAATATCTGCTCCCAAGGCAGAGAGTTTCCCTTCTAAATTATCATATCCTCTGTCTAGGTGATAGATACGCTTGACTCTGGTCGTGCCGTTAGCAACCAGTGCAGCCAGTACGAGTGCAGAGCTGGCACGCAAATCTGTTGCCATCACTACAGCACCATTGAGCTCGGTGGCGGGATGGACTGCTGCTGTATTGCCTTTGAGCCAGATATTGGTACCTAGACGGTTGAGTTCGCTCACATGCATAAAACGGTTTTCAAACAGACGCTCTTCGATGAGACTCTCTCCGTCTGCTATAGAAGCCACTGCCATAAACTGTGCTTGCATATCGGTAGGGAATCCTGGGTATTCGGTGGTGACGATATTGGTTGGCTTGAGTGTGTCTGCTGGGTGGATAGTAATACGCTCACCATCAGCACTGAAACTACAGCCCATAGATTCAAGCTTGTCGATAGAGGCTTGGATATGTTCTTGATTGACTTTGTTGAGGGTGATCTCAGAATAGGTAATCGCACCTGCACAGAGATAGGTACCGGCTTCGATGCGATCAGGGATGATTTCAATCGCAGGAAAGGCAAGTGGCTTGCCCGCTGTCCCCACTATGGTGATTCGACTAGTACCGATTCCCTCTACACTCACACCAGCCTCTGCAATCATTTCACAGAGTTGCACGACTTCGGGTTCTCTGGCTGCGTTGATAATCTCGGTAGTACCGTGTGCCATGGCCGCTGCCATTATGATATTTTCTGTGCCACCTACTGTGATTTTGTCAAAAATGATTTTAGCCCCGTGTAGACCATTGGGAGCCTCTGCTCTGACGTATCCACCTTTGATCTCGATGTGTGCACCCATAGCTTCGAGTGCTTTGAGATGGAGGTCGATAGGGCGTTGACCAATCGCACAGCCACCTGGCAAACTTACCTCACATTCTCCAAATCTCGTCAACAATGGCCCCAAGACTAAAATAGAAGCTCTCATCTGTGAAACAATTTCATACACTGCTTTGGTAGAATTGATACTACCGTTGTTGATCACAGCTACTGTGTCATCGTGCTGCACATCACCACCTAGCATAGTCAAAAGCTTGAGTAGGGTTCTGATATCTACGACATTGGGTAGATTTGTCAGTGTTACTTCTCGATCACTAAGTATGGTTGCTGCCACTACGGGTAGGGCAGCATTTTTGGCACCGCTGATGGTAATCTCTCCACTCAGTCTCTTTCCTCCAATAATTTCTAAAAAATCCATCTGTATCCATTTCTATATAAGTTAGTGTATTTTAGCACAATAGAATTAAGGTCAAATATTCAGTAGATCTCTGGAATTTTCTACTAATTAATATCGAATTTAATATATTTTTATATAATTATTAATATTTTTAGATATGTTTAATATTTATTAGTGTAACATATTACTTAATATTTAATAGAAGCCCCTATATTATGGGCTTGGGAGTGGTTATGAGCAATACACTAGATAGACTTAAGGCATTGAGCGACAAGTTAGAAGTAAAATTAGCCAATAAAATTGATATCTCTGAAAATGAGGAGCCAAAGCCTCTCGAGTCAAAAGAAAAATTAGAAAAAGAGATAATACTTACGCCTGAAGTTGTTGTAAATAGCAGTGGTGATCATCATAAATTGGCCGAGAGCATTATCTCTGCCATGAAGATAGATGCACAAAAAGAAGAGGTACGTGCACAAAATCTACACAGAGTAGCAGCACTCTATCTCACACTCAATATCCAAGAAAAAGCCCCAGATTTTGATTTTATTTTTATCTACAAAGCGATGAACATCAGCGGGATAGGACTCAAAGATGAAGATTTCGGTGAAATCCGTGAAGGAAAATACTGTCAAATCATTGCTATTACGTATGAACCAGATAAAAATGGCAAGAAGAAAGCCAAAAATATCTCACTTAGTTATTTTGGTAAAGCAGAAAAGCTAGAAGATGCACTCAAAAATGATATTATGGAGTTTGTATTACGCTGGAGATATGAAAAAGCCTTCCAAAACCTAGAGCATTATAAATATTTACTAGATAAAATTAAACCTCAAGACCAACTTTTTTAAAACTTTTCTCTCTTTGAAGAAATTTCTAAAAACTTCAAGCTTCAAACCATTTGTAAATAGAATATTGGTTAAAATACATTTAAAATAACGAAGAGGTGCCTATGAATATTGAAATTACTCCTGAAAACCTACTCATCCAGCTTGGATATCAAACGACCCCTGTACTTATGAAACAGATGGAAGCGATTATTGCCAATACACCAAACTTTAATACTTTTTCCAAGCACCTATTGAGTCTCCATGATGGATTACAGCATATTAACGGGTATATTGCTATGTCTAACTCCCATGATCATCTTAAAATCAAAACAGAGAGTAGCAGTGATGCGGATTTTGCAGAGTTTAAAGAGATATTGGAAAAATGGAGTAGCAAGTATAAAGTGACACTCAATCGTATCGAAGGAAAACCTACCTTTTATATCATTGGTCAAGTTTAGTATTATAAAATAGCATGCCACTCAGCAACCTCAATGAAGAGCAGCTGTGTGCTGCCACTGCCCCTAGCGGGCAAAATCTCATCATCGCCAGTGCCGGTACAGGGAAGACCTCTACCATCGTAGGTAGAATCGTGCATCTACTCAAAGAGGGAACTGTTCCAGAGAAAATCTTGCTGTTGACCTTTACCAACAAAGCAGCAGGAGAGATGATTGCTAGACTAGGAGCTTTTTTCCCAAAACAGATACTTGATCGTATCGAATCAGGCACCTTCCATGCCGTCTGCTACCGCTGGCTCAAAAAAGTCACCCCAAATCTTTCTCTCAAGCAGCTAGGCGAGCTCAAGACGCTCTTTCGCAGTATCTATGAGAAGCGTCATTTTGCACGGCTAAACTATGATATTGAACCATTCTCTGCCACCTATCTTTATGAGATGTACTCACTCTATCAAAATGCTTCTCTAGAGAGCTTTGATATCTGGTTTTTAGCACTCTATCCTGACCATGAGCCATTGATGGATATCTATCTGGATATCTGTGATGAGTTTGAGCGTACTAAAGCTGAGTATGGGTTTGTCTCCTTCAATGATCTGCTACTTCATACTAAAAAATATGTATCTGAAAATCGTATCCATTTTGAGGAGATTCTCGTGGATGAGTATCAGGATACCAATACGCTCCAGGGAGCCCTCATAGATGCACTGGAGCCTGATTCGCTCTTTTGTGTAGGCGATTATGATCAGAGCATCTATGCCTTTAATGGTGCTAATATCAAAAATATCTCTACCTTTGCCACGCGTTATCCCAATGCCCATGTCTTTACCCTCAAAACCAACTACCGTTCAGTAGCGCCCATCCTCTCTCTGGCCAACCGTGTCATAGAGCGAAATGAGCGTATCTATCCCAAAAAACTGGAGGTAGGCAGAGTAGGGGATGCCCATCCACCAAAACTACTGATTTATGATGAGCTCTTCGCTCAGTATCAGTCCATCTCTCGCCAAATCAAAAAAAGCCATCTGCCCAATGACAATATCGCAGTCATCTTTCGCAACAACTCTAGTGCAGATGGGATAGAGGCTAGTCTCAGAGAGCTGGGACTACCCTGCAAACGTAAAGGTGGGACGAGTTTTTTTGAAGCAAAAGAGGTCAAGTTTCTACTCGATCTTTTGGTGCTGATGGTCAATCCAAAGGATATGATGGCATTTATTCATATTTTTGAATATGGACGTGGTGTTGGTTCTGCACTGGGCAAAGAGTTTTTTCAATGTTTGCTTCATTTTGGTCATGGCAATCTCATGCAGGGGCTTTTGCATCCGTTAGTGTTTGATCTGCCCAAACTCAATCCCAACAAAAATATGCAACTGGGGTTGTTTGACGATGATCTGGAGATCGGATCGGTGAGTCGGTTCAAAAGTATGGAGATGGATGAGGCGATTCGCTCCCATCCACTACTCAAGCATCCACGACTAGGGCAGGAGGGGCTCAAGTTTTTCATGGCATATCATGCATTGATGCGAGGTGTACAGCAGACCAAGCTCCCCAAAAGCATCCTCTCCCATGCCATTCAATCACCTCTGTACCAAGAGATTGTAGATCAGCTCTCTACCCAGCGAGCCAGACTCAAAACAGGAGAGATTGACCAGGCCAAAAAAGAGCAATCTCGTGATCGCATCCTGCGCAAAGCCAAACTCCTACTCGATCTCTCTAGTCACTATAGAGAGCTAGATCGTTTCATCAATGCGATGATACTTGGTGGTGGAGAGCTCAGTGAAGGAGAGGGGGTCAATCTGCTCACTGTACATGCCTCCAAGGGCTTAGAGTTCAATGAAGTCTATGTGGTTGATCTCATGGATGGTAGATTCCCTAACCACAAGCTGATGAATCGCAGTGGCGGAGCACTGGAGGAGGAGAGACGACTGTTTTATGTGGCAGTCACACGTGCCAAGGACAGACTCTCGCTCTCCTATGCCAAATATGATAGAGTGAAAAAGATCGATTTCAAGCCCTCCCCTTTTCTTTTCGAGGCAGGACTACTCAAGGGAGAGCCGACCTATCCTCCTGAAAAAGAGTAACAAATTTGGCAATAGAGAGTATAATCAGCCATGAAAGCAACATAGTAATCCATGTATGACTAAAAAAGTGGTCTCCTATCAGCATCTTGTATCCTCCCATGATCCATCCCAATCCTAGAGCCAAACAAGCTGCTTTTTTGCGGTTTCGTGGTTTCTTGAAGAGAAAATAGAGACTGAGTAGTACAAAGCCACCACTCGCATGTCCTGCTGGCCAGCACTGTGTAGTGGCTAGTTTTGTTTCTGTAGGGTAACG
>CAZEIN010000125.1:0-3919 GCA_964512425.1 uncultured Sulfurovum sp. | reverse complement strand
TAATACCTACTGATACCGCCGCTAATATACTTTTTGTATATCTAAAATTCATCATTCAACCTTTCTTGCATTGTATTTATATTGTTATTCTATCTAATGATGACTTATGTAATACCATCCTTTTCAATGATAAGACTATATATCTATACTTTTTTTCATAGTTTTAACAAATATTAAACTTCTTCTGATATATTCCGTTCAAACCAATATAAAGAGGCAATACATGTTACCTTTTACTGATGAAGAGTTAGCCCAAGCTGTTGCAGGATACCTGCCAAAGATCGCTGAATATGTAAAATCACATGATGGTACTATGAAGTTTGTTGGCGTAAAAGACGGAGTCTCCTATGTAGAGCTTGGTGGTACCTGCAATGGCTGTTCTATGAGTACAGCAACCACCAAAATGGTCATACAGAAAAAGCTCAGAGAGCTTATCCATCCTGCTCTGGAAGTAGAAAGTATTTTTCCAGGAGAGGAAGAGAGATTGCCCAAAGGGTTAGTCCAGGCTTAAGAAAATTCCCAAAAAACCTTTTTAAAATTCACTACTGCCCCCTCCTTTACGCTGACTCCCTCTTCTGAGAGGAGTTTGATTTTGGTAGGGGTTCCCTCTCCTCCACTATACTTCCCTATCTTGCCATCTTGACGCACTACACGGTGACAAGGCACTTCAGGTGCATTGGGGTTTTTTCCTACTGCTGTACCTACTGCTCTCACTGCACCAGTACCCAAATAATCTGCAATAGCACCATAACTTGTCACTTTACCTGCGGGAATCAAAGAGAGAGCCTGCCATACAGAACGCTGAAATGATGTAGCCATTTTGACCCTTTTAACAGATATTGTGCTAAAATGATATCTAGATTTACATAATAGGATTATCAAGTGACAACATATACTATCTCTACAAAATTGATACTAGGTACATTGGTAGCAGTACTTTTTAGTGCGTGTACAACACCCACATCACGATGCTCAGAAAGTGCTTCTACACAAGGGTACTTCTGCTATCAAGGATATAACTTTGGTAAGAGACTCTCTGGAGAGTATAAATTAGGTGTGAAGCATGGGTGCACCACTGCTCAGGGTCATTTTGTCAAACAATATACACTTTCTGGCACTTCAGAAAGTTATAAAAATGGATGGGAAAAAGGTCGTGCTACGTGCAAACTCATCCCTCCTGAAGAAGCATCTTCCGGTACAATGAGGACACAGTACCAGCAGAGTATTGATGAGAAAAAGTATTATGGCAGGTAAGTAAACTTGAAACTAGAAATAGAAAATTTAACGGAGCATCAAGCCCCAATGTATGATTTAGAAAAAATTGCTTCTGATCTTACTAAAAGAGACATTGATTTAATTATTTGTGATAATGCATTTATCAAAGGCATCAATATGGAACATCGAAGAAAAACAGACTCTACTGATGTGCTAAGCTTTCCCATTAGAAGTCTTGAAGGAGATCCCGATCATATTCCTTTGGGTTCCATCATCATATCTATTGACAAAGCAAATAAAGCTGCTACACAATTTGGTCATAGTGTCAACGATGAAATACTGTTACTCTTTATTCATGGGCTCTTGCATCTACTTGGCAATGACCATGCTAGAGACAATGGCGAGATGAGACAAAAAGAGGAACTCCTCATCACACACTACAAACTTCCCACAAGCCTCATTGTTAGAGCAGAGGGGTAACAGATGGATTTTATTATTTTTATTGTCTCTCTAGCAGTGCTCATATGGGGATCTGACCTGCTCATCAACCAAAGTGAAAAGATCGCTTTACGATTTGGTATCTCGGAATATGTAATCGGTGCAACACTTGTAGCTGTGGGTACTAGTTTACCAGAGATGGCAGCTTCTATTACAGCAAGTATCAATCATAAACCTGAAATTGCCGTCGCAAATGTCATTGGTAGTAATATATTCAATATCACACTGGTTCTGGCTGCAGTTTTTATCGTTGCGAAAAATGTCAATCCTCATAGAGACTTTTTTGCCAAAGACAGTAGTTGGGCACTGTTTCCTGTCTTGATCTTTATACTGATGATCTTGGACGGCTCTTTCTCTCGATTTGATGGAGTACTTTTGATCCTCTTGATGTTTGCCTATGTACTCTTTTTATTGCGTGCTGGCAAAGACATCATTCTAGATGAGGAAGAAGAAAAAGAGAAAGATACTCCATTTAGCTGGAGTCAAGTAGCTCTCTTGACACTTGCAGGATTTGTTTTGGTTATTGTAGGTGCAGACTATACTATCGAAAGTGCCTCTACGATTGCCAAAAGTTTTGGTGTGAGCGATTGGATCATCGGTATCATTATGATCTCACTAGGCACCTCCATGCCAGAGCTTATGGTATCCATCACGGCAGCCCTCAAAGGCAAAGCAGATATGGCTATTGGTGCTATTATCGGGTCAAATATGGCAAATACGACCATGGTACTCGGCTCTGCTGCCCTAGTCAACCAGATAGATATAGATCCTATGACATATATGTTTGATATCTCTACCATGCTAGTTGCAACCCTCATGTTGGTATTTCTCTCCGCCAATAAACTCTACTCTAAGCCCGCAGGCATTAGTTTATTGATCGTATTGGCTCTCTTTTTACAAAATACAATTGGGTCGTTCTAATCCCGCAATAATCATTTTTGACTATAATATACTATTGCAATTCTTATCTATAGAGGAAACATAATGAAAATACACTATTCACATTTACTTTTAGGGCTTATTTTGCCCTTGACTACTCTCACAGCAGAAACACCACTCACACCACCAGATGCCAAACCTGGTGAGTGTTATGCCAAAGTCGTACTCCCCGCAGAGTATGAAACGGTCGAAGAGCAGGTCATGATCAAAGAGCCATCAGAGACAATCACCATCATACCAGCAATCTATGATACTGTCAAAGAAGAGATAGAGGTAGTCCCCTCTACTAAAAACATGACACCTGTCCCAGAAACATACAAAGAGGTGATTGAAACCATTCAAGTCAAACCTGCAATCAAAATATGGAAGCGTTCATTGGAGGAGGATGCATTACCTGTCAGCCCCACGATACTCTCAGCAGTAGCATCTGCAGGAGTAGATATACAAAAAGCACAACCTGGAGACTGCTTTAGAGAGTATTATATTCCACGAAAATTTTCTAAAATTTCCGAAGAAATTTTAGTCCAACCAGAACACAATGAAACAGAAGTCATACCTCCCGTATTTGAAACTGTAGAGAAAACAGTGATTGTCAAACCCGCATCCAAGCGACTTGTTGATGTGCCTGCTATCTACGAGGAGATTGAAGAACAGGTTCTCATCTCTCCTGAAAAAACCATGTGGAAAAAGGGTCAAAATCCAGCACAAAAAGTCTCTGGTGCCACAGGAGAGATTATGTGTTTGGTTAAAGTACCTGCAAAATACAAAACACTTAAAAAACGTGTACTGAAAGAACCGGCCACAACAAAAATAGAAGAAGTACCAGCTGAGACCAAGGTTATCGAAGTCAAAAAGCTCATCTCTGATGCAAAAGTCAAACATACACTTATCGATGCTATTTATATTACTGCTGAAAAAACTACTCTAGAAAAAGAAGATGCCTTTACATGGTATAGTAGTGATATGGCTATCGATGAAAATCTCCAATTTTCAGGAGAACAGGTCTGCCTCGTAGAAGAAGAGGCTGAAAAGATAGAAATCACCAGGATGGTTCTAGATCAGCCTGCAAGAATTGAAGAGGAGCCGATACCTGCAGTCTTTGAAATGATAGAAGCCAAAGAGATGACCACAGAAGCAAAAGAGATACGTACTCCAGTAGAAGCGGAATACAAAACTATCGCCAAGAAAAAGAAAGTCACAGATGAACGCATCGGATGGAAACGCATCCTCTGTCAAACCAATATGAGCAAGGAAGTCATCGCCAATA
>CAZEIN010000124.1:0-4137 GCA_964512425.1 uncultured Sulfurovum sp. | reverse complement strand
CAAGCTCTTCAATGCGACCAACTACCTCCAGCTCAACCAAGAGACCTTTGATGATCTCGACCCTACACAGATCTCTACACCTCTGGGTCGTTATATGCTCTCACGATTCAATCTGGCAACCCAAGAGACCAGAGAGTATATCGAAAGCTACCGCTTCAATGACGCAGCGACTACGCTTTATCGTTTCCTCTGGGGTGAGTTTTGCGACTGGGGGATTGAACTGAGTAAGGCCAGTAGAGAGAGTGTCGGTGAGCTAGGCAGTATCTTCAAGGAGTCTATGAAACTACTGCATCCTTTTATGCCCTTTATCACAGAGAATCTCTACCATAGACTCAGCGGTACAGAGCTCTCAGAGGCTACATCAATCATGGTGAGCTCCTATCCAGTAGCAGGTGAGATTGATGAGGGTATCATGAATGAGTTTAGCCTCGCTATCGAAGCCATCGTCTCAGTACGTCGCTGTAAAACGATCATCGACAAAGGCAATCAACGCATCGAAAAGGCATTTGTCAAGATCGATCAAGCTATCGACCAGCAGATGCTCTCTGCCTTTATCCAGAGGCTTGCCAAGGTCGATGAAATC
Organism: uncultured Sulfurovum sp.; assembly: GCA_964512425.1. Classification (GTDB taxonomy): domain Bacteria; phylum Campylobacterota; class Campylobacteria; order Campylobacterales; family Sulfurovaceae; genus JAAXPZ01. The sequence goes on along the minus strand of CAZEIN010000124.1, from coordinate 3,554 downwards.
AGCTTTGTAGATGCCAAGCCCGACAATGCAGTGACAGATGTCAGTGACAATTTGGAGTCATTTATCTCTACGGATGATATTGACATGAGTGATGTGATTGAAAAGCTCACCAAACAGCAAGAGAAACTCCAAAAAGAGATAGACAAACTAAATGGTATGCTCAACAATGAGCGTTTTGTCGCCAATGCCCCCGAAGCGGTCATTACGCAGAATCGCCAAGCACTCTCCGATGCCCGAGACAAGATGGGCAAGATCGAGCAAGAGCTTTCTGCATTTTAGATGCCGATGCTACCCTCTTTCTCTTTGTCCTCCCTGTGATTCTCTGTACCGTTGATTGATGCAGTCTCAATACTCTGGCAATCATATACTGAGAATCGCCTTGCTGGTAATACTAAATCAAAATACAATAGTATAGGTTCGGTGATGGTTTTACGCAAAGTCCTTGGATGCGATGATGGTGTGCAGTCATGAATTTCTATTTCGGGATTTGGGGTATACTTCACCCCTACAACAAAATCCTGCTATAATACCACTAATACCAAATCAAAATACAATAGTATACTTCAGGGAGCATCATCGTGAGTAGCTGTGAAATGTATAGAATGTAGTACTAGCCATAGCTAATTCAAATTCTATATATTTTGCAGATGCTTGCGAGGATGTTCTTTGGGGTATATTATTGGATTTGGATTTGGTATAACATCCAATAGACCGTGTGTCTAACACAAAAAGGAACCCTATGCAAGCACTCAGAAATCTCCCAAAAATTGACAGATTCATTACTCACGAAGCTTTTGCCCAACTCAGCCCTACACTCGTCACGCAGATAGCCCAAGAGCAGATAGAGGCACTGAGGGGGAAAATACTCTCCAAAGAGATAGACGATTTTAGTGAAGAATTGCTAGTGAGTAGCGTACTTGAGGCTTATCATGCCCTGCTCTCGCCCTCACTCAAGCCCCTCATCAATGCCACGGGGGTGATCTTGCATACCAATATGGGGCGTAGCCTCATCGATCCGCGTATCCTGGAGCGTGCCTCCAAGGTCATCTGTAGCTACTCCAACCTCGAGTACAATCAAGAGGCAGGATGCAGGGGTGAACGCTATGCGCATGTCAGTAAGCACCTAACCACCCTGCTGGGTGTCGAGGATGTGCTGGTGGTCAACAACAACGCCTCAGCAGTGTTTCTCGTGCTCAATACCTTTGCCAAGGGCAAAGAGGCAGTCGTGAGTCGTGGGGAGCTGGTGGAGATCGGAGGGAGTTTTCGTATCCCTGAGGTGATGAGCCAAAGTGGTGCTATCCTGCATGAAGTGGGTGCTACGAATAAAACAAAAGCCTCCGATTATGCCAATGCCATCAATGACCAAACCGCCCTACTGATGAAAGTCCATCGCTCCAATTTTACCATCGAGGGCTTTAGTAGTGAGACTGCCTATGGTGATATCCAAGCACTCGCAGCGCAGCATGGGCTCATCGACTACTATGATCTGGGCAGTGGGTATATCCCTGAACTCCCCTACAATCTCAGCTCTGTGGAGCTCCCTATCGCCAAGGTACTCGAAGACACTCCCGCACTCATTAGCTTTAGCGGGGACAAACTCTTCGGCTCTGTGCAGGCGGGTATCATCGCAGGACGCAAAGAACTGATAGCAGAGCTCAAAAAGAACCAACTCTTACGGATGCTCCGTGTGGACAAGGTGACACTCAGTATCTTAGAGGAGAGCATCAAAGCCTACCTAGAGCAGCGTTACGACCTGATCCCGACACTCAAGCTACTCTTTACCGATATCGAAGTGCTCAAAACCCGAGCAGAGGCGATGCGTCAAGTCATCGGAGAGGCTCTCTGCGAAGTGATTGAGACGACTACCTTTATGGGTGGGGGCACCCTGCCCAATCGGGAGTTCCCCACCATTGCCCTGCATCTGCATGGCAAAGCGACCAAGCTGGAGCGTATCTTTAGGGCACGAGATATCATCGGACGAATAGACAAGGATCGTTTCCTCATCGACTTGAGAGCTCTGGAGGCTAGATATGAGTCCGATATCATCACCGTAGCACAGGAGGTGCTCGCATGAGAGATATCATCATAGGTACTGCTGGGCATGTCGATCACGGCAAAACCGCACTCATCACTGCTCTCACTGGATTTGAGGGCGATACACTCGCGGAGGAGCGTAAGCGTGGGATCACTATCGATTTGAGCTTTTGTAACCTCCAGGATGCGGAGACCAACATTGCCTTTATCGATGTGCCTGGGCACGAGAAGCTAATCAAAAACATGATTGCAGGGGCATTTGGCTTCGATGCATCACTGGTCGTGGTCGATGCCAACGAAGGAATCATGCCTCAGACCCATGAACATCTAGAGATTCTCAACCTGCTCGGTGTGCCTCATATCATCATCGCTCTGACCAAGAGTGATCTGGTCACGCAAGAGCGTATCACTCAAGCAGAAGCAGAACTACGAGAGTATCTGGAGGACTTTGGCAACCTAAACCTCTATGATATCCTGCCCACGAGCATCCATCAGCCAGAGAGTATCGAGAAGCTCAAGCAGAGGCTCTTCTGCCTACCCTGTCGCCCCAAACAAGAGGATGGGCTCTTTCGCTACTATATCGACCGCAGTTTCTCCATCTCTGGGGCTGGTACAGTGGTCACTGGTACTGTACTAGACGGCAGTGTTTGTGTAGGCGACCGCCTCACCGTTGCAGAACTAGGCAAAGAGGTGCAGATACGCAATATCCAAGTCCATGAGACAGACAGACAGATCGCCACCGCCTCCCAAAGAGCCGCCCTCAACCTCCAAAATGCCAAATTCAACCTCAAGCGTGGGCATCTGCTTACTCGCAAAGGATTCCTCCGTGGGTTTCAGAGTATCGATGTCTGGATCGAGGCGATCAGCGGCCATGAGCTCCGTCACAACAACACAGTGATCTGTTTTGTCGGTACCAAGCAGGTCGAAGCCAGAGTGCTGCTCTACTCGGAGGAGGAGCAGATGCAAAAAGGCTTTGTCAAGCTCAAATTCAAAGAGAAGATGTTCTTCGTCTATGGTGAGCCTTTTGTACTGAGCCTTTCTGGGAGGGTAATCGCAGGAGGAAAGGTCATCAACCCCATCGATGATCCCATCAAGAAACGCCTCAAACTTCCTCTGCTTGAAGCCCTCAAAGAAAAAGCATTCAAGCGTGCATTTGAGCTCCTCGTCTCCACACACAAACGCGGCTTTGGGCTCATCTCTTCTAACCAGAGGTTTGGACTCAACCACGAGGCTGCACTAGGGATCGCCTCAACGCTAGAAGATGTCTTTACTGACGAGAAAGAGCTGGTCGTCTATCCCCTGCATATCCTCAAAGAGTTGGCTCAATCTATCGCAGATATCTACAGCAAAAACCAGTATGCCCTCCTCTCTGCCAAGTCCATCGCGCTCAAAACCAAGTGGGCAAGCGAAGGGCTAGTGGCACAGATATTGAAAAATATGGTTGCCGATGGTATTTTGAAATATGAGAATGGGATTTATAAAAATGCTGCCATTGTGATCGATGATATTGCCACTATGAT
>CAZEIN010000123.1:0-2877 GCA_964512425.1 uncultured Sulfurovum sp. | reverse complement strand
AGCCAACCATCGTAGCAAAAAGATGTCCAGACACACCGCCTGTCATCAGCCAAAATGAACGCTCTACAGGACGCCAGTCAAAGCCGTGAGAGAGCCCAAACATCGGTAGCAGGATCATCGAAAGCCCGATAATCGTCAGGGCTACATACCCCCCCAGTACCAACACCACATGGGTACCGATCCAACGGTTGATATCCAGTGCAGTATCGCCACCAATGGCCAAGCTCATCAAAAAACCTATGACGATAGCGATAGTGAGAAAGATATTGGAGACGAGTACGCTCTTGACTGTGAGTGTCATGCGTGCTGCTCTTTTGAGTGTGAGCAGTGTCTCTGCGAGAAAAGTCACCATCGACACCAGCACCAGTAGCCCACCATAGGGCAGCACCACAGGTAGCCACCAAAAACCTACGACCATCAGGAGTGTACCCACTAGCAGTGTAGGAAAAATAACATAATACATATCTACCGAAAAATGCCCCACCTCGACCACCACAGGTACGAGCTGCGCCATCGCCCCAAAGATTACCATCATCACAAAGCCGAGCATAAACCAGTGTGCCCAGCCTACGATGGCAAAGTCCAGATGCCCATTGCTAGGATGCAAAAACAGCAGAAACAACGTACCCAAAAAATAGAAAATCGCACCTGTCATAAAAAACGGTTCGATCATCTTGAATGGTGGTGCAAAATCCTTGGAGATATTGAACATGATTTATCCGTGACAGTTTTTATCAGCGAGATTTGCCTCTTCGCTAGCACCTGACTTGTAGCTAAAAGTGATTCTGACAAGCCCACCATCTATCTCCTCATCAGTAATCGTAAAATTCTCACCAATTTTGTTGAGTAAACCCATAGGTTTCTTGTGATTAATCATCTCTAATCTTTTATTTTCACCATCGATCAGTGCCAATCCACTCATCGCATTGACCATGGGATCAGGAGGGCCACACTTGGAGGTATCAAACTCAAAGACTTGTGTCTCACCATCCATATAGGTAAAGAACGGTACATTTGCCCCTGTTACTTCGATGGGGTCTTTTTTTATTTCAGACATATTTACTCCTATTTGTTTTTCGTATTATAGTCCTAACTGCTTTATTTCAGCTTGATACATATCAAGACTTGAACTCTTTTTGAAAATACTCCTCGGTGAGCTGGTCAAAATAGTGCATACGCTCTTTGCCTTTGGGCATCTGGGTGCGCAGTGCTTTCATCTTTTGTAGAAATGCTCCCACGCTCTCTGGGATGATACGTTCAAAATGCCTACGGATATACTTGGCAAAAGCAGGTGAGGCACCCCCTGTAGAAAACGCGATGGTCAGATCGTCCTTTTTGACATAGGAAGGAAAGATAAAATCACAATACTCCGTATTGTCCACAGAGTTGACCAAGATACGGCTCCCCCTACTCTCCTCGTAGATTGCTTTGTGTAACTCTACTGTATCAGTGGCTACAATTACGATATCAAACCCCTCGATATCGCCTGTCTTGTAGGCTCTTTGATAGCATGCGAGGCAGTGGTCTTGGATCAATGAAGCTGATTCGATACTGAGTTCACTGGCAATAACTGTAATCTCCTTGGTAAAATCTACCAACTTTTCCAGTTTCTCATGGGCGATTGCCCCACCTCCAACCACCAATACTCTCAAGTCATTCATATCCATAAACATAGGGAAATACGCCATACTAATCCTTTGCCTCTAACTTTAGCACAACTCATAGAGTTTTGCTTTGATACCTATCAATGTTTCTCTCTCTTTTGATTGACCTTCAAATATACAGAGAGCCCTAAAATCAATGACGTGATACCACCAAGCAGATAGACTGCATACAGCAGTTTCCCTGGATCTGTCAATGCAAATTTAAAGACCAACATCAATGCCTCAATAGAGAGTGCGATAATAATCGAGCCTAGGAATCGTACCATCGTCTGGTGACTGTCCTCAGAACTATCTCGATGTCGTTCCCGTCCCAGCACCTCCTCCTCAAAGATCGCTTTGGTCAAATCCACAATCGCTAGAGAGAGGGTGAGTAAAATGGTGGACTTAAACATCTCATTAATATCAATATTGGAAAAATCCATCCCAAAACTCATAAAGCTTGTCACGCCTTTGACAAACAGCAGTAGTGCTACCATAAACAGTGCCACAGAGAAAGCAGCATAGACCCACTTGCCAAACTTCCCAAAGGAGGACTCCATCGAACTAGGAGAGACCATTCTGAGAATATTTTTCAAGCTAATATCTACGCAGATAATAGCCAGTAGATTATCCTCCGTATCATAGAGAGGAAAAGCAGCTGTCACCACAAGCTCATTGGTCAATAACGAGGGGTAGGGGTCTGTCAATTTGCAACGATGCTCCTTCAGTGTTTTGTAGTAGTAAGCCCTGTCACTACGATCTGCTCCTGAACCAAAACCATTCAATTTTGTATTTTTTGAGATATTGTCTGTGGTCTGCATACCATTACCATCAATGGCATAGATGACTTCACTTTTAGGCAACACCTCTTGTAGCATCTCAATATTATCCAAGACTGACTCGAGGGCATTTCCACTAACATGCTGAGAGATATTGCGACTCATGATATAGCAGAGGTAGGCTCTGGCTTTGGTACGTATCTGTGCGTATTCTTGTATCTCTTTGACTGTCATGTCTGCTCCTGTGGGTATCAATATAGCACTTATTATAATAAGATTGGTTTAACCCAAGCTATGCAATAGAATTGTATAATTCGGATTTATCAAAGATTGACATTTATCAATCTTTGATACACTAGCACCCACTATAATAACTCAAACCATGATGGAGCCAATATGAACAATGAACTATTAAGAGACGAACTACTCTACCAGATGCAAAATGCATTTCCCAT
>CAZEIN010000122.1:0-2724 GCA_964512425.1 uncultured Sulfurovum sp. | reverse complement strand
AGCAGTAGTAGCTCTGGAGGAGTAGCATCTGCTGGCTATGTCGTAGGGCACGAAGATACAGACTTGGGTCTCATCCCTGATACATGGATGACCAAAGCCAAATCTGATCTACACATTGCCTATAACCATACTTCTCACGGTAGTCAACTCATCACAGGAATGAATGCGCTAGAGGATTTCACTAGCTTTGGAGACCTATACAAGTGGACCAATACCTCTCAGGGAGATGCACAATCCCTCAGCCTAAAAGACAGAGGGATTACAGGAGTAGCTGACCTCAGCCAAGGAGATGGAGATGATGACAATGATGGTATAGCAAACTGGGCAGAGGATACGTATGATTTTCTTGTAGATACCGATAACTATCATGTCAATGTTATTCTATGGTCATGGTGCAATATCGGTGGACATGATATCCCTAGATATCTGCATAGCATGGAGTGGCTCATTGATCTCTTTGGAGAGAACGGCACCCATGCTAGGGCTTCCGAACATCCTGTACAGTTCGTCTTTATGACTGCACATGCCAATGGAGGAGGAGAGGATGACTCTTCTGATACGCCCAATAAACTCATCAGGCAGCACGTAGCAGATAATGACAGAATACTGTTTGATTTTTCAGATATAGAAAATTATGATCCTGATGATAACTTTTTTTTAAACAAAGCACTAGATGATGCACTGTACTATGACACAAATGGTGACCACAGCAGAAATGCCAACTGGGCCACAGAATACCTCTCTAGACATGCCGATGGTGAACTTGACCAACTCACACATGGAGATGGTGCAGGATACAACGGTGCGGGAAGTTGTGCGCATTCTCCAGAGGGAGGAGAGACAGATGATGCCAAGCTCAACTGCATACTCAAAGGCAGAGGTGTTTGGTATCTATTTGCCAGGTTAGCAGGATGGAATGGTCAGTGACATAGAGGATGTTTTGTGCTTGTTTAGGTGATAGTATAACAGCCACTGTGCGATGAGCTGTCTCATACCCTATCTTGGATATAATACACCCAACACAATCAAGGAACACCCCATCAAAGCATTTGAAAAATTCAACCTCCACCCCGCTATCATCAAAGCCCTCTCTACTCAGGGCTACGACCACGCTACGGCGATACAGAGTCGTGTCATTCCTGCTGCGATGAAAGGTATGGATGTCATCGGAGCCTCCAAATCAGGTACGGGCAAGACAGCCGCCTATATACTGCCTCTACTCAATAAGCTCAATAAGGTGGTCAAAGCAGAGCACAAAGTCCTGCGTGCAATCATCATCGTACCCACTATCGAACTGGCTGATCAGGTCTCACGTACCCTCGTGACACTGAGCAAACATATCGATATCATGACAGTCAAAGTCCAAGGCGGCTCACACAAAAGCACACAAATCAGCAGGCTCAAGCAAGGAGCTGATATCGTAGTCGCTACCCCTGGACGACTACAGGATTTTATCGCCAACAAGAAGATCAACCTAGAGTTTATCGATACAGTCATTCTCGATGAAGCAGATACAATGCTGGAGCTAGGCTTTTTGGGAGATATCAAACGTATCCTCCAAGCATGCAAACGCCCCAGACAGACCCTCATGTTCTCAGCCACCATCTCGCAAAACATCAAAAAACTCGCCAAAGAGTTTCTCCGTGATCCTGCGATTGTCGAGGTTAGTGACAGACGTGATGTGGTGGATTTCATCAAACACAGAGCATACAAAGTTGACAGAGCTAGAAAAGCAGAGCTCACCACAGCACTCATCAAAGAGAGCCACGCTGCACAGATCCTACTCTTTACGACCACAAAGGCATCCGCTGATACTATCTTTGCCTATCTCAAAAGCCAAGATATCTGGACCGCCGTCATACATGGAGACCTCAGCAGAGGAGCCAGAGCCAAGGCCCTCAGTCTACTCAAGAGTGGGAAAACCCAAGTCCTCGTCGCTACAGATATCGCTGCACGTGGTATCGACATCCCAGAGCTCCCACTGGTAATCAACTATGATTTCCCTGAGGGTACCGATGATTTCACCCATAGAGTCGGTCGCACAGGCAGAGCCCAGCACAAGGGGACTGTCATCACCCTACTCACCATCCGAGACTACAATAAATTCTCCAAAATAGAAAAATACCTCAAGCTCAATATCAAACGAGAGATCCATCCAGAGTTTGCACTCACAGACACCCAGCCACGACAATCCCAACCACGCAAAAAATCCCTCAGAGAAAAAAAGGGCTATATAGACAAGGACAAAAAACGACAACAAGCCTACACCAAAAAAAGACCCAAAAAGTCAGGACTCAAAAAGCGATAAGCAGTGATGAAACTGACCGAACACCGTCTCTTCCCTTACTTTGTGATGATTATCCCTCCCCTGCTCTGGGCGGGTAATTTTATCGTAGGCAAAGCAGTCTCTGATCAACATGCACCACTAGGACTCTCGTTTTGGCGGTGGTTTTTGGCATCTGTGATATTTGTACCTTTTGCGGCCAGATCGATGTGGGAGCAGCGAAGCATCATCAGAGATACCTTTTGGAAAATCGCTCTACTGGCATTACTGAGTGTGAGCCTGTTTAACTCTCTGGCATACATCAGCCTCCAGCACACCACAGCCACCAACGCCACGCTACTCAACTCCTTTATCCCAATCTTTATCCTCATCATTACCAGTCTATTTTTCAAAGAGCATATCTCTAGCAAACAGATACTAGGTGTAAGTATCTCCTTGCT
>CAZEIN010000121.1:0-4662 GCA_964512425.1 uncultured Sulfurovum sp. | reverse complement strand
CCTCTTCGCTGCCAGCGAAGCGCTCTCCCAGCTGAGCTAATTCCCCGTTTGTAGAGTGGCATTCTACCACAAAAAAGTTAAAACCTTACCCCAAATCCCGAAATAGAAATTCATGACTATGCACTATCATCACATTCAAGGGCTTCGCGTAAAACCATCATCGAACCTACGGGTGCGACTCAAATTTGACACAAACCCCTTAAAAGCGAGCATAGCACATATTCAGAGAATCCTATTTTGAGATTTGGGCTTACTCAATCACTTCAAAATAGATCAGTAGTGTCCTCTGGAAAAAGTTGGCATTGTCATCACTGATCATGAGATAGCGATGGGGTGCGACTCTGGTGAGCCCCTCAAAGTTGTCGATTTTCCATCCTAGGGCACTGTTGAGTTTGGCAAGTACTTTGGTTTGACAGAGCCCTGTGTCGCATCGGTTGAGGTAGAGTTTTTTGAGGGTGGTGTAGCGAGGCTTCAGTGGCTCGGTATAGGCACGCTCTAGGATGAGTAGGTTGCCATCCTCCATGACCTCAATGGCGGTGATGGCACTCTTTTTTTCAGGTTCGGCGAGGAGATGCCACTGCTTGCCCTTGAGAGAATAGATTGTTTGATATTGCTTTTTGCTTTTTCTGAGAGGGAGTTCCGCGGCGGTGAGGATGCCATAGTGAGGATGGTAGGCGACAGACTCTAGCATCTTGTTTCGGCTTCTGTAGTGTTTGGGGCTACGGAGATTTTGAGGGAGTTTTTGTTTGTGGAGTCTTTGTCCTTTGGTATCAAAAGAGCCTATTTTTGGTTTACGCTCAAAGGAGATCAGTAGCCTGCCTTTCTCATCAAATGCCAAACCCTCGGCATCAATCTTTTTGCTTTTGAACCGTTTGCCATGCTCTTTGGTGAGGGGATATGCTGCCAGTGGAGAGAGCTTTTCTATGCTATCAGTCAGCGTGATCTCAAAATGATAAAGCGTGCCTTTATCTCCCACCATATAGAGCCTATGGGCTTTGGCATCATGCGCCAAATCAGAAGCCTCCGAAAAAGCGATACCAGAGATCTCTTTGATGATAATCTCTTTTTGGTCGAGGATTTTGATATGACCAAAGGTGCCATTGACCTCAGGAGGAGTGATGTCCACTGGGTAGACGATGGCGTGCAACCCGCCTATGCCAAGGAATATGAGAGAGAGAAGATATCTCAAGCCACATCTGCCTTGTCACTATGGAGCATCTTTAGTGCGATCCACCCTACACCGATGATCACCATGATATCTGCGTAGTTAAAGACTGGATACGCAAAGCCACAGTGCCAATAGATATAATCTACCACGCCTTGGTGGATGAATCGGTCATAGAGGTTGCTGATCGCACCGCCGAGCAGAATCCCTAGTGCAAAAGCATACTGCTTGATCAGTCCAGAGCCAAAGAGATAGAGAATGATACCTACGATAACAGCTCCCTGCACCCACTTGAGATACGCTCCCAAAAAGGCAAACATACTAAATGCCACGCCTTTGTTGTAGTGTAGCTCTAGTGAGATGCAACGACTCTGCCAATCGTAACCCGCAACAAAGAGATCTTTGATACCTTGGTCTACGATAAAAGTACCTACCAGTGCGAGAAAAAAGACAGCCATCAACCGCATCAGGAGAGCTCACTTTGGAAAAAGGCTTTGCATTTCTCCATCACTTGGCTTAGCAGGGTTGCATCTTTGCCCTCTAGCAGGATGCGAACGAGATTTTCTGTGCCAGAGTATCGAAACAGATGACGCATACCAGCCTCTTCGACCTCAGTTTTGAGTGCTTCTATTCCTACTATGGTCTCGATTTGTGGCTTGCGACTGATGGGGAGATTGACCAGCAGTTGCGGATAGGAGTCATAGGGGTCAAATGCTTCACTGGCTTTTTGCCCTGTACTCACTAGATAGGCGAGTGCTTGTAGTGCCGAAGAGATACCATCTCCTGTCTTGGCATAGTCAGAGAAGATCACATGACCGCTCTGTTCACCACCAAAGTTGATGCCCTTCTCTTGCATCATGGTCACTACGTTTTTATCTCCTACAGCACTACGGTGCAGTGTGAGTCCATGTGAGGCGAGATACTCTCCTAACCCCGCATTACTCATCACGGTAGCAACCATGCCTTCACCTTTGAGTGCTCCTTGGTTTTTCAGGTGCACAGCAAGCACTCCCATGAGCTTGTCCCCATCGACAATCTCACCTCTCTCATCAACCATGACCACCCTATCAGCATCTCCATCTAGGGCGATACCCACATCTGCACGGTACTCTCTCACTGCTTTGGCGAGAAACTCAGGATGCATGGCACCACAGCCCTCATTGATATTGAAGCCATTTGGTTTGGCCCCGAGTATCATGACATCAGCACCTAATTCTTCGAGAATCGTCGGAGCGACCTTGTATCCTGCACCATTGGCACAGTCTATGACGACTCGCTTGCCCTTGAGTGTGAGTGGTCGAGGAAAAGAGTTTTTGATATGCACGATATAGCGACCTATCACATCATCGATGCGTTTGGATTTGCCGATATCTTTATCTATGGCTTGGGCTTGTTCTATCTTTTCCAAGTCGCCATAGATGGCTTCGATTTTCTCTTCGACCTCACGGTTGAGCTTATTGCCCTCGGCATTAAAAAACTTGATACCATTATCACTATAGGGGTTGTGGCTGGCTGAGATCATAATCCCTGCATCACAACGCATATTTTCTGTCAAAAAAGCGATAGCTGGCGTAGGCATAGGTCCTATCTGAATCACATTGTACCCCACAGCTGTGAGTCCTGAGACGATAGCGTTTTCGACCATATACCCACTCCTGCGGGTATCCTTGCCTACGAGTATTTTGTTGGTTTTGGAGAGTGGACGAAAGTAGATACCTGTTGCCATTGCCAGACGCATACATGCCATTGCATTGACCTTTCCGCCTGCTTTGCCTCTGACACCATCTGTTCCGAATAGTTCCATTGTCTTTCCTCTGATATATTTCTATATTTGTTGTTTGTGTAATTTTAGCTAAAATCTAATTAAGCGATAAAAATCAGCAGGAGCATCCACATTCAAATCAATAGCTTGTTTTGTAATAGGATGCACAAAATGCAGTCTGGTTGCGTGCAATCCCATGCGACCATCTCTTCGGCTAAAAGGCTTTTTGCCATAGCGTTCATCTCCTACGACTGCATGGCCCATCCATGCCAGATGGGCACGTATCTGATGCTGTCTGCCCGTCTCGATGCGTACCTCTAGCAAGGAGCGAGTCTCTGGGCTCTCCAGGCATTTATAGTGAGTGATGGCAGGTTTGGCATCCCTGTGTGCTCCTACATGCATACGGTACTCCTCTTCGTCGAGTCTGAGAGGTTGTGTAATCGTGTCAGATGCTACGAGAGGCTTGCCCTCTACGACGGCTAGATAGTGTTTCTCTGTGGTCGCCCATCGCTCCATCACTGCTTCGCGTATCTCTTTGGATGTGGCAAAGAGCAGTATGCCTGAGGTATCACGGTCTAGCCTGTGCACTGGCCAGAGTCTCACACTGTTCTCTCCACGTGTTTTCCCACGAGAGAGCTGGGTACGCAGTAGTGCCAGTGCATGGTTTTTGTTCTCTTTGTGTGTACCTACAGAGAGCAGGCCTGCTGGTTTATTGATAGCAATGAGGTCTTTGTCTTGGTATATAATCTCCAACTTTGGTTGCTGGGCATGTGGGTGGTGATCTGCGCGTTGTGCAGTACCTATGCTGAGGGTATCTCCTGCATGGAGTGTGTAGTTATGTTTGGTTTGTATCTGAGCATTTACAGAGATTGCACCACTCTGTAGACGCTGTTTGACGGTTTTTTTTGACCAGCCCTCTTTGCGTGAGAGTGTCTCAAACAAAAAGGGTAGAAGTGTTGTGTTTTGAGTGACTGTGTATTGTTGTGCCATTGGCTTTGCCTTGGGGAGGAATGTATGGTATTATACCTTATTGCTCTACTCTCTCAATGAATAGCCTGCAAAATACCCTTGTTTAATAAAAATTTAAACTCTTTTTAGGTAAAATCCGCGAACTAATTAGACTCTGTATCAAAGTGACAGACTATCAAACACGAATTCAACAAAGGACATACCCTATGGCAAATCACAAGTCAGCGAAAAAGAGAATCAAGCAGACCATCAAGAAAACTGAGAGAAACAGATACTACAGAACGAGACTTAAAAATATCGTCAAAGCAGTACATGAAGCAGTAGAGGCAAAAGACACAACAGCTGCAGCAGAGGCATTTAAAATTGCCAACAAGAGCATCCATAGCTTTGTGAGCAAAGGATTCCTCAAAAAAGAGACTGCTTCTAGAAAAGTAAGTCGTCTCAACAAGCTTGTAAACAGCATCGAAGCTGCATAAGCACCTCTCTCTATCTCCCCAGACCCGCCAATGGGTCTGGATACACGCTAAATCTACCCTATTAGGACGTACCTATGTTCCGAGAAAAACTCCAACCTTTTATCGATCGTTATGAAGAGATCAATGCATTGCTGAGCACAACGGATATCGCTAGTGATATCAAGCAGATGACAGAGCTTAGCAAAGAGCAGTCCTCTATCGCCAAGCTGGTTGAAAAGGCAAGAGAGTATATCGAAACAGCTGATGCCATCATAGAGAACAAAGAGTTGCTAGGGGATGAAGAGCTGGGA
>CAZEIN010000120.1:0-6290 GCA_964512425.1 uncultured Sulfurovum sp. | reverse complement strand
AAATATGAATTGGAAAAAATGGGATGTGACTTTGCTCAGGGATACTACTTTGGTAAAGCAGTACCAGCCTTTGAGATTTCAGGTGTGATAAAGAATAACCCTGAGCTTTCTGACAAGCTACAGAAGAGGTAGATAATAACTCAGAGAGCTTTTTCCGAACCTCTTTTTCTTTTTGAGCGTGAGTGACCCTATGTGCTCGGGGAGTGTGAGTGTGCTCATGTGCTCTATGATAACCATTTCGCATATCTCAGGTGCTATCGTCTCTATGAGGGCGATGGTGTTGTCATAGATGTCATCCATGCCTTCTCTGGTAGAAAAAGGAGGATCAAAATAGAAGTATGTTTGGATTCCTTTTCGCTTGATGTCACCATGGATACCAGCAAACTCTTCAAAACTATCTCCACGTATTGCTGTAGAGAGCGTATCGCACTCTAACTGTTTGATATTGGCTTTGAGAAGTGCATGGACTGTTTTGTTTTTCTCTATAAAATATCCATGCCCTGCACCACGACTGAGAGCTTCAAGCCCTACTGATCCGCTCCCCGCAAAGACCTCCACAAAGTTTTTGTCAATGATTTCAAATTGTAGGGTATTAAACAGAGACTCTCTGAGTATAGATTTGGAGCTTCGTGTACTTGGTAGGTCTGGGATGAGTATTTTTTTGCCTTTGTGTGTACCGCCGATTATGGTCGTCTCAAAGCACCTTATTGTCTCTTTGGTTCTTTTGTTTTGTTTTTCTTCTTTATGTCTCATAGATTCTCATCATCTCCCGTACCAAAGATTCTATCACCTGCATCACCAAGCCCTGGTACGATGTATCCTTTTTCATTGAGCTTCTCATCTAGCGCCGCAGTATAAATCGTAACTTCGGGATAGGCATCATTGATCGCCTTGACACCCTCTGGTGCAGCTACCAGACAGACAAACGTGACATTGGTGACACCCTTGCTTTTGAGGAAGTCCAATGCACTTAGAGCCGAACCTCCTGTTGCTAACATAGGATCGAGCAGTAGCACCTTGTTGTCCAATGCTTGCATGGGGATTTTGTTGTAATAGCTATGTGCTTGAAGTGTCTCCTCATCACGATTCATCCCGAGGAATCCTACACGACTCTTGGGCAAAATCTCCATAAAGGGGTTGAGCATACCAATCCCAGCTCTGAGGATATTGACCAGTACAGGGTGTTTTTCGAGCTTTTGGGCTTTGGTGACGGCTACGGGTGTCTGTATGACCGTCTCTGCCAATTGCAGATCTCTGGTAACGTCAAATGCCATGAGCAGTCCAATCTCATGCAGTAGTTTGCGAAATTCAGGCATAGAGCGTCTCTCATCTCTGAGGAACGCCATTTTATGTTTGATCAGTGGATGGTCGATTACGGTTACTTGCATAGTTTCTCTCCATAAATTCTTATTATCAGATTATCTCTAAAAACTCCTAAAAGCTACACAACTATTTTCCCAAATCTCGAAATAGAAATTCATGCCTGTGTACTATCATCGCATTCAAGGGCTTCGCGTCAAACCATCATCGAACCTACGGGTGCGACTCAAATTTTACACAAACCCCTTAAATGCGAGCATAGCACATATGCAAAGAATTCTATTTTGAGATTTGGGATTTAGTCATATTGTGATACAATCATAGGATTTCGCAAAAAAAGGAGAAAAATAGTGAAAGCAACGCAATACAACTTTCGACTCAAAGATGCAGTGGTTGGTCTACAATTCCTGTTCGTAGCATTTGGTGCTTTGGTATTGGTGCCTATCTTGACTGGGCTTAACCCCAATGTAGCACTTTTTACCGCAGGATTAGGGACACTGATCTTTCAGATTGTCAATAGAAAAAATGTACCACCGATTTTTCTGGCATCTTCGTTTGCCTTTATCGCACCGATTATCTATGGTGTAGAAAAGTGGGGGATTGCTGGTACCATGAGTGGTCTGGCAGCTGCTGGGCTCTTTTATGTGTTTTTGAGTATTTTGATTCGCCTCAAGGGAAGTGGTTTTATCCATAGGCTACTCCCTCCGATAGTAACTGGCCCCGTCATTATGACGATTGGTCTGATTCTGGCTCCCGTGGCTGTGTTTATGGCAACAGGACATACAGGTGACGGCAAGATAGAGTTGGTGCCTTTTGCTCCAGCCATTACGATTTCCATGGTGACGCTGTTGGCCACTGTACTGGCAACACTACTTGGCAAAGGCATGATGAAACTGTTGCCGATTTTGATTGGTATTGTCGCAGGATACTTGACTGCCATGGCATTTGGTATTGTCAATTTCGATGCGATAGCCAAAGCACCTATGCTTGCAATGCCAGCATTTGTACTGCCAGAGCTCAACTGGGAGGCAATCATATTTATCCTCCCCATTGCTATCGCTCCAGCTGTAGAGCATATTGGTGATATGGTAGCTATCTCAGGCGTAACAGATGAAGATTATCTCAAGAATCCAGGATTACAAAATACACTGCTAGGTGATGGTCTTGCTACAAGTGCTGCTTCACTACTAGGCGGCCCTCCAAATACCACTTATTCAGAGGTGACAGGTGCAGTGACTATTACTAAAGCCTATAACCCAGCTATCATGACATGGGCAGCGATCTTTGCGATTGTGTTGGCATTCTTTTCTAAACTCGGAGGATTTTTACAGACCATTCCTGTGCCTGTCATGGGTGGAGTGATGCTGCTACTCTTTGGTATCATTACTTCTGTGGGCATCAATACGCTCGTACGAGCCAAAGTAGATATGAGCGACTCACGCAATATGATCATCGTCTCACTGATTTTAGTCTTTGCTATTGGAGGGATGAGTTTCAACTTTGGTGGTGTAGGTTTCTCAGGGATTGGATTGGGTGCTATTTTGGGCATCTTGCTGAACTTGATACTTCCAAAAAGTAGAGAAGCGTAACCTCTTTTTAGTGATAGGCGAATAACTCTGTTTGCCTATCAATTCTATTGTATTTTGATTTGGTATAATTCGTGATTAGTGTATCACTAAAGTATACACAAAAAACACACCCAGCATCACAAAAATAATCCCAAAGATACTCTTGATTTGTAGGTTAGGGCTGATAGTACCGCAGTGTGGGCAGCGTTTGGTGGTTGGGCTGATGGGTAGTTTGCAGTAGCGGCAGGGAACCGTCTCTTGGGTAGGCTCTACCATGAACCACCGCCTCCGCCACCACCGCCACCACCAGAGAAGCCACCTCCACCAGAAAATCCGCTACCTCCACTGCTACTGTTGCTAGGTGGTGTAGCGGCATGATTGACATGGGAATCAAAATATCCAATATTGCCAATATGACCATGATACCATGTAGGGGGCGTTACCTTGAGGATATCGTAGAAATCTACCCAGTGCGTGACCTCACCAAAGAGCATAGCATAGGGCAATAGTCGGTCGAGATAGCTGGGGTCACGCTCTAGCCTGCGTTGTATCTCATCGGTTTTGACTCGCTTGATGAACTGCTCTAGCCCCAAGAGATACTTTTGGGTTTGGGCTCCTTTGGGGGTGAATTTACCCACATGTTTGTAGACATAGATAGCAGACAATAGGAGGATGATCCATACTCCCAAAGGCCCCCAGAGGAGGGTTTTGAGCGAAACATCGCCCTCTGTCAAGGCACTTAGCAGAGGGATGCCTCCACCCATCACGGCAAAGACTACCCCAAAGAGTTTGTTGAAGAGTCCTGATCTCAAAAATACCATGACACCTGCACCTATAAAGGGGAGAGAGAAAAGGACAAGCATAATCGACTCACTCTCTATCTGCTGACTGAGAGTATAGAGTGTCAGTAGTAGCGTAGGCAAGAGGATGAGTAGTGCGGTATTGCGAAAGCTTTTTCGGGTTTTTTCAGGATTCTCACTCAGGTATCCATCGCTCACAGACCACTTGTAGAGATCGGTATTGATTCTCGTAAACGCATACAAGAGTTTAGAAGCCTTGGATTCGGATCCACTAGAGAGGATATAGGATTTGGAGCCATTACCAAAGAGTGTATGGTTGAGTAGATAGACCTGGTCTGTGGTGAGGTTATGTATCTTTTTGTCTGTACGTTTGAGCAGGGGTTCGCTGTCATTTTCTTTTTGATGGATGGTGAGGTAGCCTCGTTGACCTAGCTCCAGCACAGCTGCAGCAAAATCCTCATTGTCTGCGCTCTTGTCCAGTATGAGTCCAGATCGCAAGAGACTGATCCCTGTGGGTGGCTGGTATTGCACTGCGATAGAGCGATGATCGATATAGCCTGTCTGCTCCTTGAGTTTACGGTAAAACAGTGCGAGAAATCCCAGTAGTGCCATCCAGTGCCAGCTCTGTAGAAATCTCTGCCAGAGTGTGGCTTTGGTATTTTCTAGACCATTTTGCTCTACCGCACCACGCTCAAATGCCATCTCCACTGTGACCCCATGGTGTGCAGGGAGTTTGCCGGTGGTGATATGCAGGTGTTGTGGGGTGAGCCATTGGGTGGTTGCCTGAGAGTCCTTCTCTCCATAAGCTCCTGTATAGGTAGAGAGTTGGATGTTGCTTTGAGAGAGAGAGGGTGGTAGGTAAAAATCTGCTCTGACATGATCGATGGGAACCTGCCAGCCAGTACCGACTGCATTCCAGCGGATGGCGTCCATCTGCGTATCATGAGAGGCAGGCAGTATCCCTTTTTTGACATGATAGGCGATACGGTAGTTGTGCTCGCCTGTGATGCGTAGATTGGGGTCACCTATTTTGAAGCGGATGACCTCTCCTGCATGAGTAGAGTGTAGTGTAGAGGTGCTCCATGGCACTACAGAGCCGTCCAGCTCTATCTCATAGGGCTCTGCTATCCCGATTTGACGCTTGACACCTTTGTGTTGGATAGCTAGCGGTATATCGCGGAAAATACCATGCTTGGAAGCTCCTTCAAAATCATAGATGATTGTTTCAACGATAGAGAGTGCACCGCTAGGTTCGACTATGGTACGGATGTTGTAATCTCGGATACGTTCAGCCGACACTGTTCCTAGCAGAGCTATGAGTAGCCATATCCCAAAGTGTTGTTTTTTCATCTAGGGAGCTTAAAATTTAATCTCTGGCATCTTTCTAGCCATAGCTGCTTCGTTCTCATCGAGTTCAAAATACTCACGAGAGGCAAAGCCATATTTTTTGGCGATGAAGATATCAGGAAATGACTCAGTCTTGGCATTGTAGTCACGTACAATGGCATTGTAATAGCGTCTGGCATTTTGGATAGCACCCTCGATGTTGCTGAGCTCCATCTGTAGGTTGATAAAGGTCGTATTGGCCTTGAGGTCAGGATAGGCTTCTGCCAGAGCAAAGAGTTTGCCTAGTGCACCTGTGAGCATATTGGCAGCTGCCTCTTTGTCTTTGATGGAGTCTGCACTGACGCCTTGCTGTCTGGCTGCGATGACATTTTCTAGTGTTGTGCCCTCGTAGTCTTTGTAGCCTTTGACAGTCTCGACCAGTGCTGGGATGAGATTGTAGCGACGCTTGAGTTGTACATCAATATCCGACCAAGAGGCATCGATGCCTGCCCGCAGCGAGACAAATTTATTGTAAATAGCTATCAGGTAGCCTACTACGCCAATCATAACCAGTAAAATAATATTTCCAAAACTCATCTGTAGTCCTTTGTGATTTATTGGGTCAATTATAGCATAAATTGCTCATCTCTAATAGATATTCTGAGATAATATGTAAATGCACTATGAGGAGCAAAAATGGAACCAACCTTTAAAACAGCCGTAACAAAAGTCAAAGGTACACAAAGCTTTGGCTTTGATGATACACTGGTGCGAGAGGTTAAACTAGAAATCATCATCAATGGTGAGCGAGTAGGTGCGGTGATGTGTACCCCCGTAGATCAAGAAGCATTGGCAATAGGTTATCTCATGAGTGAAAATATTATTGCCTCAACAAAAGATATCCAGAGTATGGTGCTCACACATGACGGGATGCAGATTGAGATCGAGGCGATAGTGAATAACAAAGCACTGAATAGGCTGAACACCGAGGGTGTTATTGTCAGTGGATGTGGCAAAAACAGCACAGCCAATATCGACCCTGAGAGCATAGAAGCCAAAATCATCAAGAGTGATCTCATGATCGAAGCATCACTACTCACTACAGAGATGAGGCAGTTCTATACAGAGTGCCCACTCTACGAGGAGACAGGATGCGTGCATACTGCCAAGCTCTATATCGATATGGAGCAGTCCTATATCGGTGAAGATATTGCCCAGCACAATGCCTTGGATAAAGCCATAGGCAAAGCACTGCTCGCTGGTGTAGATATCAGTC
>CAZEIN010000119.1:0-2492 GCA_964512425.1 uncultured Sulfurovum sp. | reverse complement strand
AGATCGATGAGGTTGTTGATTTTATTTTTTTGCAAGCTACCGATCATGTGCCACTCTAGCGGGAGGTTCTCTAGTGTCTGCGTACGCTCTTTGAGCTGTTGGACTTGATTCTCGCCAAAGGCTCTCTGTCCTAGCGCATAGAGTGTGGTGATATTTTCTATCTCAGTATATTTGCCTACGACGACCAGCTTGACGATATGATGGTCACTGACTTTGAGTCGGGCTTCTTCTAGTCTCCAGAGGACTTGGTCTAGATTGGTTCTGAGAGTTTCTTTGTGCTGTATCATCTGTTTTCCTTTTGGTGTGTCGGTAAACGCACCTTTGTTGGTAAAATCATACCAAAAAATTCCTAATTCCTAATTCTACTATCCCCAAATCCTGTTCACGTCATTATAGAGTCCTAGCCCCATGAGTCCAAAGAGTAGTACCCAGCCAAAGAGTGTGAGGTAGTAGAGTGCCGCTTCACTGGGTTCTCTGCGGGTGATCATCTCATAGAGATTGAACATGATATGTCCGCCATCCAGTGCAGGGATTGGGAGGAGGTTGAGTACGCCGAGGTTGACAGAGATGAGTGCCATCACAAAGAGCAGGTAGACGATACCTCGTTCGGCAAATTTCATAATGATATCAAAGATCGTAATTGCTCCTCCGACATTTTCTGCACCTACCTCACCTGTGGTCATCTTTTTAACACCAGTAGCGATGAGCAGGGTGGCTTTTTTGGTCTCATTCCATGCATAAAAGAGTGCTGCTACAGGAGAAAAGTCTATGATTTTATTTCTGCTGATATCGGTATTGATACCGATAATGCGTTTTCTGATAGCCTCTTGGAATACATTTTTGCTATCGATGATTTTAGTGCCTAGTATGAGTGTTTTGATGGTGTCATCTCGCTTGATTTTGAGATGGATATCTCCTGTGCTGTTGCGGATCGTATCGCCAATCTCATACCAGTAGGTGACGGGGGTCTGGTTGACCTGTAGGATGATATCTCCCTGCTGTACACCTGCTGCGGCAGCGGGCGATTTTTCTGAGACTTGGTTGACGATAGGGGGCAGATAGTCTGTGGCTACGACTGCAGGTGCACCACTCAGTGCGATGAGTAGATAGACGAAAAATGCCAGTATTAGGTTGGCGATGGGCCCAGCTAGTAGTATGATGATACGCTGCCATGGTTTTTTGGCGTTGTAGCTGTCAGAGTCACTGCTCTTGGCGGTAGGGTCGCTGTCGTCTTGACCCTTCATTTTGACATAACCTCCCAGTGGGATGGCAGAAAAAGCCCACTCAGTGCCACAGCACTGTTTGCGACTGAGAATCTTGCCAAACCCAATACTAAAACGCTCCACATGTACACCAAAAAATTTGGCAGCCACATAATGCCCAAGCTCATGAAAGAAAACCAGTACCGAGAGCGATACAAAAGCGATAAAGAGATAAAAAAGTATTGTCATAGTGTTCCGTTTAACCCAAACTATGCAATAGAGATTACCAATCTCCCACAGATCATTGACTCATGGGCATTCACAGTGTATGCATCGATGCACCTTTGGGTGCACCTCAGATACACTGCAAACACCCATGAGCCAAGCATCAGTAGGATATTTGGCAATTCTATTGCATAATTCGGGTTTAATCTATAAAATTTTGTGAGGAATTATATCTAAAAATCTTATAAAACCATTGACTTTTCATTTATTCTTTTCCGATAGAATAAGAGAACTAAAGTGTAGAAGGAGATACGTGTGTCAGAAGAGAAAAAAGAAATAAGCAAAGAAGATGTCATTGAAAAGCATGAAGAAAACATAGAGACAGAAGTAGTAGAAAAAGAGGAAAAAGCGACTGAAAACGTAGTAAAAAGAGGAAAACTAGCCCAAGCCAAAGAGAAAATCGAGCAAGCAAAGACCCTCACAGCACAGACCAAAGAGCAGATCGAAGAGTGTATGAAAAATATCGATACAGATATCGGAGCACTCAATGCTCAAAAGCAAGCACTGTTTACAGAGGCACTACAACCAAGTGAACAGTTGCTAGAGGGTCTAGGTGTCGAGGAGGTGCGTCTGGATGCAGTACCCAAGAGCAAGGTAGAGCTGATTGATCTGGATGAGGATAGCGTAGAGATACGTGATCTCTCTAGTGGACGATTCAAGGGCTTCTTCTGGTCATTGGTCGCAGGTGCTGCGACAGCGGTGGGTTGGTGTTATGCGGCTACGAGTAGCTTGGGGTTACCGCTATTGCCTGAGAAACTGCCTGATTTTGAGCGTCTCAACAAGACACTAGAGTGGACATCAGGGCAGTTAGGACAGGGGGACAATGCACCTATCGGAGCAGCAGCGGTGATTATTGCTGTGTTGTTGGTGATGTGGATTGTCTATGCTGTCATCGTCTCCTCCAGAGCCAGTAGCAATCTCAAAGTAGCCCAAGAGACAGAAGAGGCAGTAGGTGCCTACTGTACCACCAAAGAGGAGTGCAAAGTCAAGATGAAAATCGTCCGA
>CAZEIN010000118.1:0-4589 GCA_964512425.1 uncultured Sulfurovum sp. | reverse complement strand
AACATTTTATCCAATATCTCTTCGTTGTTATAGGGTCTGGTGATACTGCTGAGATGCTTGATAGCCTCTTGGAGATGGTAGCTGAAAAACTCCAGTTCTCCCTGTTCTAATGGCATCTGTGCCTGATCAATCTCTCTAAAGGAGTGTTCTACTGCTTCGATTTGTCTAGCAGAAATTAGCATCAAATCATCACTATGCCCAATACCATCCAATCTCTGCTCGAGTGCTTTGGTGAGATTTTGGAACTGGTGTTTGGCACTGATCTCAATAGGGTCAAATATATCCAATGCGGTTGTCTCCAACGCTCTAGGAAGATCGCTTTTGTTAATCGCCACGATGCACTCTTTGTCATTTTGGGATTTGAGTATCGCAACAATCTGCTGATCCTCAGCACCAAAAGCCATACTACCATCAAAGAGTGCGATCACCACATCCGCCTCCTCCACAGAACTCATAGATCGCTCTACACCAATCCGCTCTATCTGGTCGCTTGCCTCTCGGATACCTGCTGTATCAATCAATCGGATGACATGTGAGCCTATGCGCACCTGCTCCTCTATCGTATCTCTGGTAGTCCCTGCGATTTCACTAACGATGGCACGGTCATAACTGAGCAGTGCATTGAGTAGGGAGCTTTTGCCTACATTGGGCTTGCCTATAATCGCCACTCTAAAGCCCTCGATGAGGCCTCGTCTACGCCTACTGCTCTCTACCGTGCATTGCATTGTAGAGGAGATATCTCGTAGTTGTCCACTCAGTTGATCTAGTATATCCTCAGGCATCTCATCTTCTGCATAGTCTATCATCACTTCTGAGTATGCCAGTGCTCTGAGCAATGCATCTCTACTCTCATCGACAAATCTACCCAACTCTCCTTTGAGCTGACGTGCAAGAATCTTGGCTGCATCGATGCTTTTGGCTTCGATGAGCTTGGCTATTGCCTCTGCTTCACTGAGATCTATTTTGCCGTTTAGAAAGGCACGTTTACTAAACTCCCCAGGCTCTGCGAGCCTAGCTCCATGGTGGATCAGGGTATCGAGTATCTCTTGGGCGACGATGATACCGCCATGACACTGAAACTCCACGATATCTTCACCTGTAAAACTATAGGGATTTTCAAAATAGACTACCAGTGCATGGTCGATCATCTCTCGATGGATATTATACAAAGAGGTGAGATCACTATAGCGTGGACGAAAGCTGGCTTTGGGTGCGATATGCGTAGCGATAGATTTGGCATCCACACCACTGAGTCGGATAATGGAGATAGAGGAGACACCGCTGGCTGTAGCGATAGCAGCGATGGTACTAGACATTATCTTTTGTTGAACTCATTGATGAGAACATAGCGATCCCCATTTCTGGTACGCTTGATCGCTACATATTTGTTGGGAAACTCCTCTCGCAACTGCTCTAGCGCGATCTGTACGAGGATACCATCGAGAGCTCTCGTGCGTCCCCACCCCTCCTGCTCAACATGCTCAATCACAGGCTCCATATAGCTACGGATCATCTCCTGCTGACTGGCGAGAAACTGTGCTATCTCCAGCTTGATATAGAGATTGTGTTTGTTTTGGAGCCAATTGGAGATGAGATAGGAGAGTGCATTATAGCGGTAGCCCTCTTTGCCAATCAGCAGGGCAGCATCTTCGCCATCGATAAAGACATAGGCTGTATCTTCGAGTACATCTACCTCTACCACATCGATATCAAAACAACTAGTAACAATGAGTGATTTGAGCTCTGTTTCGATCTCCTCTTGGAGTGCAATATTGTTAACTGGTGTAACTACTTCTGGCTCTTTTGTCGTCTCTTCTGTATCAAAAAAGCTCTCTAGTACACTGTTCTGCGTTTGACTGTTTTTGTCATTTTGTGGTGCTTCTGAGGTTTCTAGTATTTTCTGTTTTTGTGCAGGCTCTGGTTTTTTTCCTGCTGGCTTTTTGGCTTTTGTAAGCTCTTTTTTGGGTTCTCTTTTGGGTTCTTGTTGTGGGCTTTTCTTGGGGCTTTTCTTTTCTGCTTTAGTCTGCTTTGGAGCCACTATGATCATCGCTGTTTTCGCAAACAATCCTAGGAATCCTGAAGAGGGATGCTGTACGATCTCACAATCTAGCTCAGTCAGAGAGCGGTCATAAGCCTCTGTTGCCAATACATAGGCTTCCTCTAATGTTTTTGCTTCTATCTTTTTCATGACTTGTCCTTACTCTTCTCTCTTTGTGCCATAGTGACTTTATATTTTTCATAGGCGGTATTGATATAAAACTGCTGTGCGATAGAGAGGAGGTTGTTGGTCAACCAGTAGAGCACCAATCCTGCTGGGAACGTCAGGAAGAAAAAGGTCATAATTACAGGGAACCATTGGAAGATTTTCTTCTGCATTGGGTCTGTCATAGTGTTGGGCGTAATTTTTTGCTGGAAGAACATAGAGACACCCATGAGTATCGGAAGGATATAGAACGGATCTTTGTCAGAGAGATCTACAATCCAGCCAATCCACGGTGCACCCTGCAACTCATCTGCATTGAGTAGCACACGATAGAGTGCAAAAAAGACAGGGATCTGCAGGAGCATCGGCAGACATCCACCCATAGGGTTGGCACCATGCTTTTTGTATAGCTCCATCATATGCTTGTTGAGCTTGGCAGGGTCTTTGCCATAACGCTCTTTGAGCTCTTTCATTTTAGGTGCGAGATCACGCATTTTATTCATGGACATCATACCCTTGTAAGAGAGAGGGAAGAGGATGAGTTTGACCAGTAGCGTAAAGAGGATAATCGCCCAACCCCAATTGCCCACGAAATCATGAATCCAAAGCATAACCTTAAAGAAAGGCTTGGAGAGGAAAGTAAACCAACCAAACTCAATCGCATTGACCAAATCTGGGTGAATAGATTCAAACAGTCTCCAGTCTTTTGGTCCTATATAGCCATGTAGTGAGAGTGTCTGTGTTCCTTTGACAAAAGGCAGAGGATTATCTCCTGCATCTATGCTTACTGTGGCATTGAGTGGTTTGTCAAAGTTATAGAATAGTGAAGCATCATATCTATCAAACGCTGAAACAATGGTAGCTGCAGGAATCACTTCTACTTTTTCAGCATCACCATCCTCTATACTGGTGAGGATACCCTCTGTATCACGCACCAATGCCCCACGCACAAGCATATACATAGAGTGATCCGCCTCTGGACGATGCCCAGGTGTCAAGAAAAACTCTGTAGGTTTATCCGTGCTAACATCCAGATCATAGTGTCCATCTACATAAAAAGTGATCTTTTTGGTGACTGTTAGAGTGGAGAGTTTCTGTATGAGCGTCACTGCCTCTGGACTATTATCTAAATCCACCTGACTGGTCGATGCTGTATAGGCCACTTGGAATGCTTCATTGTTGAGAGCAGTGTCTGTAAAACGCACCTCTAGAGGTAGTGTTTTGGAGGGGTCAAAGAGTTCCAAGTAACCGCCCTCTTCATTTTTGTACTTCTCTTTGAGGAGCTTGGTACTCACCACACGCCCGAACTTGTCGATTTTGATGATAAAGTTTTTGGCGGTAATGGTTGTCAATATATCTTTGATAGCCACAGTAGGTGTGGGCGTTTCTGTATCGGCAGTAGGTGCAGCAGTATTGGCAGATTGGGCTTGAGGTGCACCTTTGTTGCTGCTGGTAGCTGTTGTGGTAGAAGATTGGGCATTTTGACTAGTAGCTACTGTTGCATTTTGCTCTCCAGCTACTTCTGGTTTAGGGAAGAGATAGCTAGATCCAAACAGCACGAGAAATGAGAGCACGAGTGCGAGCAGTAATCTTTTATGAAGATCTTGTTGTTCCAAAATAGAGCCTTTTGATAAAATTATAATTAAAGTCTGGGATTATACAATGATTTTGATTACAAGATGCCAAAGGGTTATATTATTGGTTATATTATTGGATTTGGATTTGGTATTATTTACTAGGCTTTAAAACCCTACACTTTTTCAAGACATCTACAAAAGACTGAGCGACCTTTGGATATGCCGTGTCTATCAATGGTGGTTTGGCTACGAAAATATACTCGCCTGTTTTGAGATGGTCAATCTGGGAGATAAAGTGTGCTCGGAGGAGTCGTTTGGCTCGATTGCGTTTGACAGCATTGCCTACCTTTTTGCTGGCAACAAAACCGACTCTGCGATCAGGGGATTTTTTGTAAAAGAGGACAAACCAAGGCGTATGCCAAGTCCTGTCCGCTTTGCGATAGACCGTATTGAACGCTTTGGTATCGCGAATACGGTCAAACTCTTTTATACGGCCAATCTTTTTCTGCCTTTTGCTCTTCTGGCATTGATGACTTTTCTACCGTTTTTTGTCTTCATTCTGGTTCTGAAACCGTGCGTTCTTTTTCTCGGTGTGTTGTGAGGTTGGAATGTTCTTTTCATCGTAAATCCTAATGCGTTTTTCTATGGCACAAACAAGTGTGCATAATTGGTTGGAATCATTTCGAAACGGACTTAAAATGAGTTGATTTCTTCTCTTTTTACCAGAAGCATACATGCCATCAATAACACGAATATACCAATGATATTGACCGTATCTGCAGAATCAGAAAGTATCTGTTCACAGCTAC
>CAZEIN010000117.1:0-4723 GCA_964512425.1 uncultured Sulfurovum sp. | reverse complement strand
TAACAGAATATATCTTTCTATGGATTATGCATAAAAAAAACTTATAGTTTAAAGAGGAGGGGGATGAACATAATCGATATCGCCTCCTCTCTCTAGAGGCAGTGAAAGAACTCTCTTTTCTGCTCTTTTGGGGATTGGACTTCAGTCTAGGAGTTCCTTGAAATGGGACATCATTGACGGGACTAAAGTCCCTGCTCCTAAGAGACGGTGAAAGGATTGAGGAATTATTCCCGAGGAAGATTAAAACGTTGCTATATACGCCGCCACTGCATCGATATCGCTGTCACTCATTGTGCCTACTTGACCTTTCATCAATGAGCCCATGCCTGAGGCATTACGTGTACCTGCTTTGTACGCTTTCATAGTGATCGAAAGTGTGGCTGCGTCCTGTCCTGCAAGTAGAGCAGATTTTCCTAATGCTTTGGTTTTGCCATCTTTTCCATGACAACCTGCACATTTGGCATAGAGTGGTGCACCCGCACTAGAGTCTACTGAGGGAGCTGTTGCTGCATGGATTTTCTCTTTCACCACCTTTGTAGCTTCCACTGCTTTTGCTTTTGCTTGCTCTGCTAGCTCTGTTGCTTTCTTTTTGGCCTCTTCTGCAAGTTTTGCTGCTCTGGCTTTAGTATCCTTGGCAAGTTCTAGTGCTTTGACCTTTGCTTCGTCAGCCAATGTTGCTGCTTTTTCTTTGGCAGCATTGGCTGCGATTGTTGCTGCATCTACCGCCTTGTTTGCTGCATCTTTTGTAGCATCCATTGCTTTACTTGTCGCTGTGGAAACACTCTCTTGCGTAGTTTGTGTTGCTTTTTTTGTCTCTTCTCCACAGGCTATAAAAAGCATACTCGAGGTTATCAGAACCATTAGACTCAATTTTTTCATCGTTTTTCCTTTTGGTGTTTCTATAGGGTATAGTATACTCTAAAAAATATTATTTTTGAGTATAACCCAAATCCCGAAATAGACATTCATGACTACGCACTATCATCGCATTCAAGGGGTTTGCGTAAAACCATCATCGAACCTACGGGTGCGACTCAAATTTTACACAAACCCCTTAAATACGAGCATAGCACATGTTCAAAGAATTCTATTTCGGGATTTTGGTATAAAGAAATCTTAACCAGAATTATACTTTTGTAGTAAAAAGTGATCTGAACTTAATGGCAATGAGATAGAAAAAGGGTGTATCTAGTAGTGCCATCACGATCTTGACCATGTAGTCTCCCAAAATCATTTTGATGATAGCACTTGCAGGTAGCACCCACGCAAAAGCAACCGTAAAGAAAATAATCGTATCAAATGCTTGAGAAATAATAGTGCTTACATTATTGCGTAGCCACCATAGTCTCTCTGCTTTTTGCTTGAGTATGTGAAAAATATTCACGTCTAATGTTTGAGAGATCATAAACGCAGAGATAGAAGCCAAAGCTATGCGCCAGTCAGCGATCATAATAGTGGGCACTACTGCTATGACGATACCCCAAAGTACCACACGTAGCACCTCTTTTTTGCTATAATTCTCACCGAGAACATCTGTCAAAAGAAATGTGATTGGGTATACTATCGCCCCATAAGTCAACCATTCATTGATAGGAAACTGTACCGTATAGTTAGAAGCAATAATCAAAAATGCAAAAATTGCCACACTGGTATAAAAGATTTTATTACTCATGTATTATCCTAATCCCAAATCCAGAAATAGAAATTCATGACTATGCACTATGCACGCATGCAAAGAATTCTATTTCGAGATTTGGGTTAATTTTTTGCGAATTATAGCAATAAAATTTTAAATGAGTATTAAGCGACCTCTATCCGCCTGTTTGATAGAAGGCTCTACTTGAAGTATCTTCTTCTTGCTCTTCACTCCAGCGGTTCTCTTTGGGTTTATCCTGAAGTACTTTTGCCAGTACATCAGCGGCACCTTGGATATCGCCCTCTTTGACTGATGTGGCAATACTGAGTGCCTCATCAAAGTACAGACAGGGTATCAAATGCCCCTCTGCTGTCAATCGGATACGATTACAACTCTCACAAAAGTCATGTTTATGAGGATCGATGAGTCCAAAGATATAGCCATTCTCTTGTATCTCATAGTTAAAGGATGGGCTGGCACCCTCTCGACCTAGCTGTCTGATGGTATATCGCTGCTTGATAACCTCTAGTATCTCTTTGCCATGCATCCCCTCTATCTCGTCGCTGGCATACGCATTTTCCATATACTCGATAAAGCGAATTCTGATATCCCGCTCTCTACAGTACTCCATGACATCTAAAATCTCATTGTCATTAATGCCCTTGAGTGGTACCATGTTGATTTTGACACCTAGGCCTACCTCTTGGGCTTTTTGGATACCCTCCATGACCTTAGCCAAAACGTTTTTCTGGGCAATCTGAGCCGCCACAGCTGGCTTGAGACTATCGAGAGAAACATTGATACGTTTTAGCCCTGCGTCTTTGAGACTCTGTGCTGTCTCTGGTAGCAGATAGCCATTGGTTGTCAATGCCAGATCAATATCGGGTTTGTAGTCATGAATCATTTTGACAAAACTGTTGAGATCATGACGCAAGAGTGGTTCACCTCCAGTGATGCGGATCTTGTTGACCCCCTGATCTATCGCTACTTTCATAAACAAAAAAAGCTCTTCAAAAGAGAGTAGATTCTCCTTGGGAACCCATGAAAAAGGTTTCTCTGGCATACAGTATTGGCATCTAAAATTACACCGCTCTGTCACCGATACCCTCAGATAATTAACCTCTCGCCCGTGTCCATCTATTAGCATGATCTATCCATTGTGAAATATTTTATTAAGAGTACCGAAAAAATGATAATAAAAGCGTGAGGGAAGTCAATAAAAATCATAAAATAACTTGTATTTAAACGGAGTGAGTGAAGCAAGGGAGCTTACATAAAAGTAAGTGACCGAACGGAACGAAGCCGTTCGGACAAAAATGCAGTGAAATACTGCAAAGATTAATGTAAATCTCTCCAGTGTGCTTGCTTCCAGAGATACGCAAGGATTGTAAAGATAAAGAAGAATCCAAGAACCCATGGGCCGACTGCTTCTCTATGTGGTTTGCTAGGATCACCGATCTCTTCGAGATAGGCTTCTACTTTTTCATACCCCTCTTTGGTCAATCCAACTCTAGGCATCGCAGTACCCGCAAGCTGTGACTGAGGATCCTCTACGAATGTCTCCATGAAGTGCTTGGATCTCGCTCGGATCATGATAGAGAGATCAGGTGGGAGTTTACCCATATACTTGGCTAGGCTCTCTTGGTAGGTTGCTACCTGCTGCTCAAACTTCAACTTCTCGATATCCTGATGCGTTGTGATGTTTGCCTTGGTTTTAGGTACGGTACCGATCTGAGTCCACTTCGCATAACGCATTGCGTGACATCGGCCACAAGCATTCTCAAATGCTACTTTAGATGTAACCTTTTGTTTTTCACCAATCTCTTTGAGATAAGCTACCATATCTGCAATCTCTTGGTCTTTGTCACCACCTGCACCAAAGAATGCAACCATAGGATGCATCTTGCCTGCATTGATATCAAATTTGTGCTCTACCTTGAGTGCGTGTGCTGGGTTGGCAATCAAATCAGCTAGGAACTTCTCATCATAGAGAGCACCTGCCACACTGAGATCTGGTGGGTTGACACCATACGCTCCAGCAGCAGTCACAGCATCCATAGGTGCTGGCATATTCTCAGCTTTGAGACTATGACATCCTAGACATGCTCCCGCACCCATAACAAGCTCTTTACCTTTTTCTGCATTACCTTTTTTGCCAGAGGCTTTGAGGTCTGCATAAGCAAAATTCTGACTCTCGACATGTTTGTGCATCTGAGAGTGAGCATACGGCTCAACACCCCAGTAAGTCACTAGTGAGAAAAATACAACAACGGCTAATATTTTCAACTCTTTCATTATTTTTTACCTCCTACTGGCTTTTCCATCATAGTGATGAATGGCAACACGACCCATAAGCCGATAAACGTAACTGCGGCGATATAGCCGATCATTGAGAATGTTGGATCTGTTGGGGGTAGTTTACCCATGATGGTCAATGTAATCATATCAATGAGTAACGCCCAGAACCAGATACCAAATAGCCCTCTTCTGTTGGCTGGTGCCACATTGGAGCTTCTATCCAAGAATGGCAATGCCATGAGGATACCCTGTGCAAAGGCAAACCAAATCAAACCAATATTTTTGGAGAATGGTATCAGAATCTCATAACTCCACAAGAAATACCACTCAGGGTAGATATGTGCTGGTGTCTTCAATGGATCTGCTGGATCAAAGTTCACTGGATCCATGGCAAACTCAAAGTGGTAGAATACCAAATAGAAGAAGAGGATAAAGTACACACCCATTACAAAGACATCTTTGCTCAAGAATACTGGCTTGAATGGAATCACTTTGGATTCTGCTTTTCTGCCTGCTTTCCAGAGTGCTGCTGACTCTTCAAAATCAATCTCTTCACCATCTTGGTTGTTGACGTGTGGGATTCTGAGTGTTCCAAAGTGCAGTACAATCAGACCCATGATAACCAATGGCATCAAGAGTACGTGAAGCATAAAGAATCTACCGAGGAACGCTTGTCCTGGTACATAGTCACCACGAAGCCACTCCACAAAGTGTGGGAAGTTTAATGCACCACCCATGATATCTGGTGTCGCACCCTCAAAGAGGTTGGTAATAACCATACCAGCCCAG
>CAZEIN010000116.1:0-6508 GCA_964512425.1 uncultured Sulfurovum sp. | reverse complement strand
ATCTCTTTTTGGGTAGCTTTTTTAACTTTAGGCATAGATAACTCTTTTCGATTAATAATATATTTAACTTGGAGGGCTATACTATCACACCTATATTAAACCTAAGGAAGCAAAACAATGAAAATGATTAAAAATACACTATTGGTATTGGCGTTGGGCACAGGTGTTGTGCAAGCAGGAGATATCTTGGCGACAGTCAATGGTAAAAAAGTGACAGTGCAGGATGCTGAGAGATTTATCAGAGCTACCAACCCACAACAAAAAATCACCTATGCAGCATTGGGAGAAAAAGACAAACAAACGATTACAGATCGCTTGGTAGAAAGAGTTCTTTTTGTCGAGGCAGCACAAAAATCAGGCATAGAGGACGATCCAGAGTATCAAAAAGCATTGGCTATTGCAAAATCAGAGCTGATGATTAACCAATGGATGAAAAAGCAGTATACTGCAATGGTGGTCAGTGATGGTGAGGCCAAAGAGTTTTATGAGCAAAACAAAGCACAATTCCAGAAACCTGCGCAAGTACATGCCCGACATATTCTTATCAAGGATGAAGCAGCAGCAAAAAAAGTCATTGAAGCACTCCATGGACTAGAAGGAGATAAACTCAAAGAAAAATTTATCGCACTGGCAAAAGAGAAGTCTGAAGGCCCTTCTGGGCCAAAAGGCGGAGATTTGGGATTTTTTGGTCCCAAGCAAATGGTTCCCGCATTTGATAAAGCAGTATTTGCACTAGAAAAAGGAAAAGTAACAGCAGAGCCAATTAAGACACAGTTTGGCTATCATGTTATTTATGTTGAGGACACAAAAGATGCGACTAGTATTCCTTATGCACAAGTCAAACCACAAATTGTTCAAAACCTCAAAGGAACACAATTTAAAAAGATGTTGGAAAAAAGTGCAAAAGAGCTGAGAGGTAAAGCAAACATTACACTCGAAGAGGTAAAAAAATAATTAGTGATTATAGAATTTTCAGTTATAATTTGAGGAATAACACGTATGGAGGAAGATAAATGAAAAAGATGATGGTGATTTTTGCACTATTGGCTACAGTAGGGCTATCTGCCAAAACGATTGCGACAGTCAATGGCTATGCTATAGATGAAAAAGAGGCAAACGCATTTTTGAAAATAGCAACCAAAGGCAAGCTAACCTACAATAGACTTAGGAAAAAAGACAAAATTGATCTCGTGCAGAGGTTAGCAGTAGACACATTGGTGTTGAAAACTGCACTCAAGGAGACCAAGAAAAAAGAGCAAGAAAATATCATAGCAGGATACTGGTTACGTAAAAAAGCCTCAAAGTATAAAATCAGCGATAAAGAGATGAAAAAAGAGTATCAAAAAAATATAGCTATCCTCAAAGATAAAAAAGGCAAAACAATTCCTTTTTCCAAAGTCAAAGAGATGATTAGAAACTCAATGGCTCAAAAAAGAGCAGTGGGAAAAATGATGAAAAAAGCAAAAATTGTGATGAATGGTAAAGTGATACCTTCTACAAGTAGCCAGGATACAAAAAGTAAAAAAAGTATGCCTAATAATGGGAAGCACTCAATCTACGTAGTCAAGAGCGGCAATACGCTTTCTGGTATTGCGAAGAGATATGGAATGAGTACCAAAGCACTACGTAAAATGAATAACATGGACAGTAAATCTGTATTGAAAATAGGTCAAAAGCTTAAAGTACCAGTAAAATAAAAGGATTGAAAATGTTTAGTAGAGTATCAGAATTTCTCAACCCAGGTGTTGTTGTAGGAGAAGATCTCCAAAAGCTTTTCGCCCATGCAAAAGAGGTAGGCTATGCGCTGCCAGCGGTCAATGTAGTGGGTACGGACTCTATCAATGCTGTTATGGAAGCAGCCAGAAAAGTCTCTTCTCCTGTCATTGTGCAGTTTAGCAATGGTGGCGCTGCTTTTTATGCTGGTAAGGGAATTGAAGCGGACAGGGGTGCCGTACTGGGAGCCATCAGTGGGGCACAACACGTGCATGCTTTGGCTGAGGCGTATGGCGTGCCTGTGGTGCTCCATACTGATCATGCAGCCAGAAAGCTGCTTCCTTGGATTGATGCATTGTTGGATGCGAGTGAAAAGCATTTTGAACACACAGGCAAACCCCTCTACTCCTCTCACATGATAGATCTCTCCGAGGAGCCACTCGAGGAGAATATTGCTACCTGCAAGGCCTACCTAGAGCGTATGTCCAAAATCGGCATGACGCTAGAGATAGAGTTAGGTGTGACTGGTGGAGAAGAAGATGGTGTGGACAATACCCATGTAGATAATGCACTGCTCTACACACAACCAGCAGAGGTAGCCTATGCCTATGAGCAGCTCAGTCAGGTTTCTGATCAGTTTACTATCGCGGCCTCTTTTGGCAATGTGCATGGTGTGTATAAGCCTGGCAATGTGACACTCACCCCAACGATTTTAGATAATTCTCAAGCCTATATCGAAGAGAAATTCTCAGCAGATAAAAAGCCTGTGGATTTTGTCTTTCATGGTGGATCTGGATCTGAGCTTTCAGATATCAGAGAGGCGATTGGCTATGGTGTGATCAAGATGAATATCGATACAGATACCCAATGGGCATACTGGAATGGTGTCAGACGCTACGCAGATAAATATAGAGGCTACCTACAAGGACAAATCGGAAATCCAGAGGGTGAAGACAAACCCAATAAGAAATTCTATGATCCTAGAAAATGGCTTAGAGCGGGTGAAGATTCAATGATTGCTAGATTGGAGCAAGCGTTTGATGATTTGAATTGTATCGGGAGATATTAGGACTGAGTGTCTGGACGGGTAACCGCGAGGGTTACCCCAATATTTTAAAAATCATCCAAATCGATGCTTGATTTGGCGTAGTTGGCTACATTACTTTCAAAGAAATTACTTTTCACATCATTCATATTTAAATGTTTACTAACCAGCTGTTGCAAATAGGTATTGGGTGTCTCTGGGAAGATTGAGTCTAGCCCTATTTTTTGGAGGCGTTCATTGGCATAGTTGTGTACCGTTTGCTGCATGAGCTCTTTGGTGACACCCATGATAGGGTAGGTATCGAGCAGGTAGTTTCCATACTCTAGTTCGATATCGACGGCCTCTTCGATCATTTTATACATGATATCGATGGTGCTGCTGTCGATATTGTTTTCTTTGCGAATGGTCCTAAAGATATTGACAAAGAGTGGTAGGTGGGTGTTGAGCTCATCTCTAGCGATAAACTTGATCATATCTCTGGCACCTGGTACTTTGTCTCCGAGTACATAGATATAGCTAAATCCGAGTAGAAAGTAAATGCCCTCTAGGTTGACGCTAGCCATAGCACTGGCAATCATTTTGTCTACAGAGCCACCATCGATATGTCTGGCAAACTGCTCTGCGATACGCATATTTTTGTTGTTGAGTGCTGCATCATGCTTGTAGAGATTGAAAACTTCTTCTGAGTTTCCGCAGGCATCGAGTAGGACTGCATAGCTCTTGGAGTGGTTGACCTCTTGCATCATCTGTAGAGTGATGACAGATTTGAGTAGTCGGTTGTTGGCTAGCTGTCTGAAGTCACTCAGATACTCCTCTTGGGCAGAGTCATTGAAGCTTAGCTGCGCAAAGGTCATCTTGTAGATCCACTGCTCATTTTCTGTGAGTGCATCAAAGTGTTTCTTTTCAGTCGAGGTATTCACCTCTGAGGGGAACCATGTATTGGCATTCATCAGGTCGTAGATATTGCTGTCCCACTTATATTTAGAGCGGTTAAAATCGACAAAACCTGTAGGTGAACCACCGAAAATCTTTTCGTCTAGTATCTCTTCTCCGTTGGGATTATAGTAATGTTTTGCATCCATATTGTTTCCTTTGGTTCTTTTTCATAAGGATATATTCTACTCTCCTAATGATTTAAATTGGTTGATAATGCTAGAATAAACAAAAAGAAAAGGCTATACCAACGATGTTGCAGTTGCCAACGCCCATAGAGCAGATTTATTTCAGAGATGTAACGCTCTACCTCAAGAGAGATGATCAGATACATCCAGATTTTTCAGGAAACAAAGCCCGAAAGTTTCACTATTTTCTAGAACATACATTTCCTGAGATTCGCAAACTCATCTCCTATGGCTCCTCTCAATCCAATGCCATGTATTCGATGTCAGTGCTGGCTAAAATGAGAGGTTGGGAGTTTGAATTTACCGTAGATCATCTCTCGGAATACCTACGAGAGAATCCACATGGCAATTATCAGGCTGCCCTGAAAAACGGTATGCATCTCCATGTAGGTCGGGGTGTCCCCTCTCCGACAAACAAAAGTACCTTATTTATCGAAGAGGGCGGTCGACAGCCAGAGGCAGAATATGGCATTAGGCTATTGGCTCAGGAGATTATGGAGTGGCAGAAAGAGCAAGGTATGGAGGAGCTCAATATTTTTCTACCCTCAGGCACAGGGACGACAGCACTGTTTTTGCAAAAGACTTTTGTCGGGGAGGAGACACCCCAACCTACGGTTTATACTTGTCCTTGTGTCGGCGATAGTATGTACCTAAAGAGGCAGTTTTTAGAATTAGAAGAGGATGAAACATGCCATCCGACTATTTTGTCTCTAGAAAAAAAGCACCATTTTGGAAAACTTTATAAAGAAAACTATAAAATTTGGTTAGAATTACGCCAGCAGACAGGTGTAGCGTTTGACCTACTGTATGATCCATTGGGATGGCGTGTGATGCTGGCAGAGCAAGCGATTTTTGACAAGCCAGTGTTGTATATCCATCAGGGTGGTGTATTGGGAAATGAGAGCATGTTGCCTAGATATGAACGGAAGTATCCGTTTGTAAATTGACAAATAAACAATGTAGGGTGTGTTTGCCAACACACCAAATAGGACAAAAAGATGAAAATATTTTACAGCAGTGATGATACCTTTGAGGCAAACTTTGCAGAGATTTTGGCACGTGGTGCAATGGATATCGATGGCGTGACAGGGATTGTCTCTGGACTGCTCAAAGAGATACAAATAGAGGGCAACAGTGCTCTCAAAAAGCAGATAGCCAGATTTGACAGATGGGATCCTCAGAGTGATGCAGCACTGATGGTTTCTACCGAAGAGATGGCACGAGCGTATGCCAATATCGACACCGAATTACTAGAGGCGTTGAAGCTGGCATACAGACGCATCGAAGCCTATCATCAGAAACTCATGCCGCAAACATGGATGGATACAGAGCCCAATGGTACTATCCTAGGGCAAAAGGTGACGGCTGTAGACAGTGCAGGGCTCTATATCCCTGGAGGCAAGGCAGCCTATCCCAGCTCACTGCTGATGAATGTTATCCCCGCACAGGTAGCAGGGGTGGAGGAGATCGTGATCTGTACGCCTGCACCAGATAATGAGCTCAACGAACTGCTTTTGGCTGCGTGTCACCTCTGTGGTGTGACCAAGGTATTCAAAGTAGGCGGTGCTTCGGCTATAGGAGCTATGGCATATGGTACAGAGACTATCCCCAAAGTCGATGTGATTACGGGGCCTGGCAATATCTTTGTCGCCACTGCCAAAAAGCTGGTCTACGGAGAGGTCAATATCGACATGATCGCAGGCCCCTCGGAGATCGGTATTCTCGCAGACGAGACAGCCAGAGCAGACTATCTCGCTATCGATCTCCTCAGCCAAGCTGAGCATGATGAGATGGCAAGCTCGATACTCATCACTACAGACAGCGAGCTGGCAAATAGAGTCAGTGATAAGGTAGAGGCGTTTTTGGGTACATTAGGGCGTGAAGAGATTGCCAGAAAGTCTATCCAAGAGCGTGGAGCCATCATTGTGACCAGTAGCATGGATGAGGCGATAGATCTGATGAATGAGATTGCTCCAGAGCACCTAGAAGTAGTCACCGCTGATCCTATGCGTTTGCTAGATAGCATTAAACATGCAGGTGCTATATTTCTCGGAGAAAATACCCCAGAACCTATCGGAGACTACATCGCAGGCCCAAACCACACCCTGCCCACAGGCGGCACTGCCAAGTTCTACTCACCACTCAGCGTAGATAACTTTTTGAAAAAATCCTCTATCATCTCTATGTCCAAACAGGGTATGCAGGAGATCGGTGAACAGTGTGCACTGATCGCCCACACCGAGGGGCTGACTGCACATGAGGAGAGCGTGAGGATGCGGCTGAAATAGCTTGAACCCAAACTATGCAATAGAGATTACCAATCTCCCATAGATCATTGACTCATGGGCATTCACGGCGTATCCATCGATGCACCTTCGGGTGCACCTCAGATACGCTGCAAACACCCATGAGCCAAGCATCAGTAGGATATTCGGTACTTCTATTGCATAATTTGTGTTGAATTTTCGTTGCATTTATAAGCTTCTTATCTCATAGATTCCATTTGCTAACGCACCTTTGGAGATGGAATTTCTGTCTCCGTTGGTAATATCGATGATTTTTTGAGTATTTGGTGTGCGTTACACACCCTACAGGTATTGCATGGGTGGTTTTTCAGCGTATTTAGCCC
>CAZEIN010000115.1:0-1930 GCA_964512425.1 uncultured Sulfurovum sp. | reverse complement strand
TCTGATCAGGGCACCCTCAACGTGCTTTCGGTAATGGGGGCATTTATTATCTTTTTTGTTGCTATCCCGTCTTCAGTAACCTCCTCAGGGGGGACAGGTGTCCTAAGAGAACCAGATATTACCCATGAGATGAGGACCAATTCTTCGCTGATCAAAACCTATATTCGCTATATTGCCAAAGAGGGCTCCTATTTTGCAGATATGTTTTCTGATTTGGGAACAAGTGCTTTTTTGGACTATATTATTAGAAAGCAAGGGCTCTATACGGGGGCGGAGGTTAAATCTCTCTTGGATAGCAATGTGAGGCAGATGGTCTACTACTATCCATCATTACAGATTGCTGATGAGTGCGAGCAGTATTTTGGTTTGGATTTTCATCGCTTTATTTCCAAAGAAGAGACCACTGTGATTGGCAGAGACCCCAAATATGCTCCCACAACATTTTTTCAAAACAATGGAATAGAGACACTGAGTTATCCACTCTGTGCAAAAGTACATAAAAATCTCATTACCATCCCCAATGCCATAGCCGCAGCAGCAGCACGTGCGGACAATAGGCTGGACAATGCAAGTCAGACTAGGACCAAGAGCACACAGTATTTGGTGCAAAATCATATTCTTTTGCAGGAAAAATTGGGCTGGATCAACTCTATCTCGGTTCCATTTACCTATGTGATGATGAGAGAACAGGATTTGTTTTTTGAACAGGGGTTGGATTTTGAGGAGATAGACAAAAAAACCAAAGCGTATGTGGCAAATTTGGGTCTCAGGGATGGTAGCGCACTCAAGCTTAGTGACACGCCGCTGGGAGAAAAGGTTGATTTGGCAGTGGGGTCAGTACGAGACAATGGCTCCAAGGCAGCAGCGTGGGCGACAAGTTTGGCTACTAATTTTGCATACTATCATTTTCTGCCGGGATTTAATACCATACATAAGAATATAAAAGACAGCGTATATGGCGTATATGGTGGTGATAATTCCGAGAAAGAAAATAAAATAAAGAAAAAAAATAAAATAAAAAAACGAGCCTCCGAAATGCTATCAAAGTTTGCCAACAAGATACCTATGCTGGGGGTACTGAAAAAAATGCTATCTGTTGCAGCTGATGCAGCCGTAGAGGCGATCATCTATCTGGCCGCTATGCAGGTATGGAAGCAGGCCTTTATTGTGATTTTCCTCAATCTTATTATTTTGATGGTTGTTTTTCGTATATTGATTTATATGTGGGAGCTATTTGTGCATATGATTATCGCTCCATTTATGGTGCTTTGGGCTTTTAAGGGAGGTAGAGATGTGGGAGTAGAACGACTCAAAAGTTATGCACGAAATACTTTGGTGATTGGATTTTCTGCTATTTTGATTTCAATAGGTACGATGTTTTTTATCTTTTTGCATGATATGTTTCTGACACTAGATGGTCTCATCGTTAGTACATTGATAGAGCAGCAGATGAACTTAGTCAGCCTAGCGATACAAGGAAGCAATAGGTTGGAGTCAGATGCATTTTTATCCTATTTGACTCTCTATTCGGTCAAAGACCTCGCCGAGATTTTTTCAATGATGTTGGGACTGCTAGTGGCATATATGACACTTTATAGATTTGAACCGTTTATCAAGCAGCAGCTAGGGTTAGACGATAATGCTTCACGAGGAAGTGAACAGATGATGGATAGTATAAACAGACAAGGAGATAGAAATGTCAATCCACTTACCAAATAGTCTAAAGAAATTTTTTGTTATCATTTTTTTATTAATGGTGCCATTGAATGGTGGCTTTATCCAAAGTAAACTGACCTCAGGTAACCCGACCCCAGGTAGCCTGAGTAGCCTCCTCAATAACGTCAATACTCTCATTAATGCCTATAACTCTCTCTCGTGGACTGATATTATAGGAGACCTCGTCGGTGATGATAAGCTGATGCAGTGTATT
>CAZEIN010000114.1:0-4402 GCA_964512425.1 uncultured Sulfurovum sp. | reverse complement strand
ATGACGGTACTGGGCTTGGTGCGGTCATAATCATAAATCCCCAATCGTTAGTGTGCATTTAGTAGCAAATTCCTAATTCTCTAAACGTTCATAAGCAAAAAATAGATATAATCTCTCCAAATTAAAGTCATAAGAGGGTTTTCATATGGAAGGTGTATTTACCTATTTAGGTGCGATTTTTGGTGGCGAGCACGGTCACGGTCTAGGGATGGTGATTGCTCACCTTGTATTGGTGATGATTATTGGGTTGTTTGTTGCCAATAGAGCAACCAAGAGTCTCAAGGCAGTACCAACAGGCTTTCAGAATATCATGGAGGCATATCTCGGTGGTGTGATCTCTATGGGCAAAGACGTGATTGGTGAGAAGATGGCAAGAAAATATCTTCCATTGGTAGCCACTATAGGTATCTTTGTTTTTATTGCCAACGTAATCGGGATTATCCCAGGCTTTGAATCTCCTACGTCAAACATCAATGTTACCTTGGTGTTGGCATTGGTGGTTTTTATCCACTATAACTACGAGGGTATTAGAGAAAATGGTGTGATCAAGTATTTTGCACACTTTATGGGGCCTGTCAAGGCATTGGCTCCGTTGATGTTCCCTATCGAGATTGTTTCGCATATCTCTAGAATTATCTCATTGAGCTTCCGTCTCTTTGGTAACATCAAGGGTGATGACCTGTTTCTATGGGTACTATTGATGCTAGCACCTTGGTTGGTGCCACTTCCTGCATACCTGCTCTTGAGTTTCTCTGCTATCTTGCAGACATTTGTGTTTATGATTCTTGCTTATGTGTATCTAGCAGGGGCTTTGGCTCATGACGAAGAGCATGCGACAGAGGCCGTCTAGAGCCTCTCTCCTCGGCTTTCTAGAGATAGATATTAACAATTTGTTTACTTTTTATTAATTTTTCATATGTTTTTCAGTATTTTTTAATATTACCTATGTTAAAGTTTGCGTATAAATAACTTGGGGGGTACTATATCTGATAGTACTTTTTAAACAAAAAGGGTAGAAAATGAAAAGAATGATAGCTAAAGTAGCTCTTAGTTCTCTGTTAGTCACTGGGACCATGGTAGCTGGGAAAAATGTAGCTCCTGTAGAAGCTCCTGTGGCACCTGTAGTAGATATTAATCCATTTTATGTTGGATTGGGATTGTTGTGGTCAGGAACAAGCTTGGAGTGCCCATGCACCAAAACTGAGAAAAAAGAGACTACGTTTGGAGGTATCCTCAGAGTTGGTTATGACTTTAATCAATATGTTGGTATTGAGGCAAGAGCATTTACGGCAAGCATGGATAAAGATTTTGCAGAAACAACACACTATGGTGTCTATCTGAAGCCACAATATCATGTTTCAGACAAGATAAATATCTATGGTTTAATTGGTTACGGCAATACAGAGATTGAGTTTTCGTGCCCTGCTTTTTCTGACTATGATGAGACGGGGCTTAGTGTCGGCTTTGGACTTGAGTATGATATGAGTGACGATGAAGCAGTCGTAGCAGATAGAGCATTTGATGGTCAAGGTGATCAAGAAAAGGGTTGGGGTATCTGGGTAGATTACCAAAATCTATTGCACAATGAAGGCACTAATGATATCAAGGCAAATATTGTTACAGCTGGTGTAACTTACGACTTTTAATCTCTAGTTACAGAGAGCCACCGTACTCTCTGTATACACTTTTAGTATTTATTCCCTACAAACTCTCTCAAATAACCAAAACGGTATAATATCTCCAATTAATAATTTACATATTTTACAAGGTATACCTATGTTTGAAACCGTTATTGGTCTTGAAGTCCATGTGCAACTCAATACACAAACCAAAATCTTTTGCTCTTGCCCTACTAGCTTTGCTGCAGAGCAGAATAGCAATACTTGTCCTACCTGTTTAGCCTTGCCTGGTGCATTGCCTGTGCTCAATCTCGAAGCAGTCAAAAAAGCGATGAACTTTGGCTATGCTGTCAACGCAGTTGTCAACCAACGATCTATCTTTAACCGCAAGAGTTATTTCTATCCAGACAGTCCTATGGCATACCAAATTAGTCAGTTTGATATTCCTATTGTAGGAGAGGGAACCCTCACGATAGATTTTGATGATGGCACGAGCAAAGAGATTGGAATCACTAGAGCACACCTCGAAGCAGATGCTGGCAAAAATATACATGATGGTGCAGTCTCCAAAGTAGATCTCAATCGTGCGGGCACCCCACTACTAGAAATCGTCTCAGATCCAGATATGCGCAGTGCTGATGAGGCGGTGCGTTATCTCAAAAAGCTTCACTCTATCGTACGATACCTTGATATCTCAGATGCCAATATGCAAGAGGGGTCATTTCGTTGCGATGTCAATGTCTCTATCCGCCCCAAAGGACAAACGGAGTTTGGTACCCGTGTAGAGATTAAAAACATCAACTCGTTTCGTTTTGTGGCAGCTTCGATTGCCTATGAAGTACAACGCCAGACAGAGGCATACGAAGATGGTGTCTATGACCAAGAGGTCTACCAAGAGACCAGACTTTGGGATGTTGACAGAGGTATTACCAAAAGCATGCGTGGCAAAGAGGACAGTGCAGACTACCGCTACTTCCCCGATCCAGACCTGCGTCCAACACTGGTAACAGAGGCGATGATGACAGAGGCAAAAATCATCCCTGAGCTTCCTGATGAAAAGGTAGCACGCTACACGAGTGAGCTGGGTATCAAGCGTGTGGATGCACTCATCCTCACCGCAGACAAAGAGATGGCAGTCTATTTTGAAGAGATGCTTTCCCATGGGGCTGTACCTAAAACAGCAGTAACATGGCTGACATCCGAATTACTAGGACGTCTCAATAAATCCAGCACTGCGATAAAAGACTCTCCTGTGGATGCGCGGACGCTAGGCATGCTACTCTCAAAGATAGCAGATGACAGCATCTCTGGCAAGGGAGCCAAAGAGGTACTGGACTATATGTTTGACAATGAGAGTCGTGATATAGATAGTATCATCAATACATTAGGGCTGGCACAAGTGAGTGATGATGGAGCGATTCTGGCAATCATCGATGACATTCTAGCCTCCAATGCAGAGAAAGTAGCAGAGTACAAAGGCGGCAAAGAGAAGCTCTTTGGGTTCTTTGTCGGGCAGACGATGAAGGCGAGCCGTGGTTCCGCCAATCCAGGCAAAGTCAATGCATTGCTCAAGCAGAGACTCTCCTAGAGGTAGCAGGAGACATGATTTCTAATCTGATATTTAAAATAGCATTTTGGTTTCACGAGTCTCCTAGATACCAACGTACCAAAGTATTTCTAAGAGACATACTCCATAACCCCGATAATCCATACAAAAAGTATGTAGATTCCATCATGATATTCCTCATCTTGACTTCTGTGACTATATTGGTCTATGAGGTGCGCAATCCCGTACCTGAGTGGATGGATTTTTATGATATCTATATCGTCTCCGTGATATTTTTGGTTGAGTATATGCTGAGACTGTGGGTTTATAGTGATGGACACGGGTTTATCGTCAAAGAGCATAATCAAGCGACATTTCTGCATAGACCCGCCTCCCTGTCAAAACCTATCAAAAAGATTCTATTAAGCAAGCTGGAGTTTATCCTCTCCCCCTCAGCCATCATTGATCTCCTCGCTATTTTACCTGCGTATAGACCCTTGAGGATACTACGTATTTTTGTACTCTTTCGTGTCTTTAAACTGTTGCGATATACCAAGAGTATCAATCAGTTTGTAGAGGTACTGGCTAACAAGAAGTTTGAACTCCTCACACTCCTGTTTTTACTCCTGTTTATAGTGATGACAGCAGGTATCGCAATTTATGTATTTGAAGAGACCCAAAACCCCAAGATTGTGACGCTTTTTGATGCTTTTTACTGGGCACTTGTGACGATATCTACAGTGGGTTATGGGGATATATCTCCTGTGACAACTGAGGGCAAAGCAGTCTCTATGCTGATTATCGTCAGTGGTATCGCCATGATTTCATTTGTTACCTCAGTGATTGTCTCTGCATTTTCTGAGAAGCTAGATGAGCTCAAAGAGAACCGCATCATAGAGGATCTCAATAAAAATGATAAGTTTATCATCATCTGCGGGTATGGGCAGATGGCAAAAATGTTTTTACGCCAAGA
The DNA here is from genome assembly GCA_964512425.1 of uncultured Sulfurovum sp. Lineage (GTDB taxonomy): Bacteria > Campylobacterota > Campylobacteria > Campylobacterales > Sulfurovaceae > JAAXPZ01. The sequence continues at coordinate 264 of CAZEIN010000114.1, read as the reverse complement.
GGAGGGATTGGGAGATGCCTATGTGGTTATCGATAAGGATCCCTCGAGAGTAAAGCAGGCGATCAAGGATGGCTACAAAGCGATCAATGATGATGCAAGTAGGCATGACGTGATATCTAAATTTGATATCAAATATGCCAATATCACCGTACTCTGTCTGACCAATAGCGATATCGAAAATATCTATATCTCGCTCAATGTCAAAAGCCTCTCCAAAGATATCCATGTGATAGCTAGAGCTACCAGCGATAGTATGCATAAAAA
>CAZEIN010000113.1:0-1607 GCA_964512425.1 uncultured Sulfurovum sp. | reverse complement strand
GGATATAGGATAGAGTCTCAATTTACCGTGGGTCTGGGTGCCCATGCGGATAAATTGAAACAACATACAGTATAATGCCCTCATGAAAAATCAAAAACAGAAACCAAACCAAAAACAATCCCCAACCTTCAAAAAATCTTTTCTCAAAGCCCTTATGGGGTTTGTTGCTATGTTGCCTATGGTGATAGCCGTAGTGGGACTCGTGGCGATATTCAAGAGTTACATCACCCCTGAGATGCTCTCGACACTCTTTGGGCATGGGAGGGTAGCGGATATTGCTATTGGTACGTTGACTGGGGCTGTCTCCTCGGGTAATGGGGCGTTGAGTTATGTGGTAGGGGAGGGGCTGATGGATCAGGGGGTTTCGGTGTATGCGGTCTCTGCTTTTATCCTTGCGTGGGTGACGTTGGGGTTTGTGCAGTTGCCTGCTGAGGCTAGTGTATTTGGGGTGCGGTTTACGGTGTGGCGGAATGTATTGACGCTGATGAGTACCGTAGCCGTCTCCTATCTGGCGGTGATGACCACAGGAGCACTTTCATGAAGCAGTTTCAGTTCAAGGGGGTCAGATTCCTCCTCATTGTAGTGGCTAGCTATCTGGGTATCCTGCTTGTTGATAGCGCGAAGCTGCCTGTGATATGGTCTGAGTTTGTTGCTATCTGGGCAAAGATTCTGCCAATCTTTGCTCTGATTATCATCCTGACCACACTGATCCACTACTTTCTCAAGCCCAAACACATCATCAAGCATCTGGGGGAAGAGAGCGGGGTGATGGGGATGGTCTATGCCATCATCGGAGGGATTCTCAGCCATGGACCGATGTATGTCTGGTATGGGATGCTGGAAGATATGCGTGAACATGGACTGCGTGATGGACTGATTGCGACCTTTCTCTACGCTAGAGCGGTCAAGCTGCGTCTGCTGCCATTTATGATAGGGCTCTTTGGAGTGACCTTTACGGTAGTTATCAACCTCTATATCCTACTCTTTGCAATACTTCAAGGAAAGATTGTGGATAAAATAATATGCTATAATAACCTAAATGCATCACAGGAGTAATCATGCTAAGAGAAATCATAACCCCTCAAAGTAATGAACATACAGTACATATACCATCTGAGTATATCAATACCAAAGTAGAAATTTTAGTACTGCCCTTTAGTGATTCTCAAACAGCAGAAGTGCAAAAAGACAAGAAAAGTATCTTTTCAAAAACAGCAGGATTATTGCATGCTCAAAATATTGATCCCTTGGTATGGCAAGATGAGATACGAAGCGAGTGGAATACATGAGGTATCTTGTTGACTCAAATATGCTTATTTATCATCTCAATAAAGAAGCAATTTCGACAAGATTTCTAAGTGAGAATTATGAAGAGATAGCTATATCACAGATTACTTTTATCGAAGTGCTTTCATTTGCTTTTAGTAGCAAAGAAGAAAGAGCTGTTAGGGAGATGTTAGAGACATTTAAGATTATAGATATAGACAAAAGAATCTCAAATAAAGTCATAGAAAATAGAAAACAAAAAAAGATTAAAATTCCTGACAATATTATAGCCGCCACTGCTCAAATATATGATTTGATATTAGTGACAAGAAATACGAAAG
>CAZEIN010000112.1:0-8863 GCA_964512425.1 uncultured Sulfurovum sp. | reverse complement strand
ATGGTGATGGCGATACAGATGTGGATGGTGTAGCAATTACAACACCTAGTGCTACACAGCTTTATGCAACGCTACTCAAAGATGGTGTCGTTGTCGCTTCTGAGCCTATTGTAGCAGGTGCATACAGCTTTACTGGGGCAGATGGTGTCACAGCTGATACTAACTATACGGTTGTGCTTTCTACTGCACTCAACGGAACGACCGCTGCACTTCCTGCTAACTGGAATAACACAGGTGAAGCAATCAACTCCATGACAGGTGTAAAAGATGGAGCTAATAACGGTGCAATTCTCGTGACTATGGGCACAGTAGATGTAGCACAAGTAGAGTTTGGCATCAACCACCGCCCAACAGCAGTGGATAAGAATGAGACATCACAATCTAACCCAGGCGGTACCACACAAGTAGCTGTGCCCACACTCACAGGTGCCGATGATGAGACAGCAGCGGGGGATTTGCTCTTTAGTATTACTACCCTGCCAGCCAACGCAACACTCTATTGTAATACTATAGAAATCATGCCAGCAGACCTCAATAAGACCTGTGCAGCGAATACACTCACTGTGGATCCTGATGGGGGTGACCAGACAGTGATATTTACCTATACGACTACAGATGAGGCAGGTGTTGTTTCCGCTCCTGCTACAGTGACAATGCCATTTACGGGACTCAGTATCTCAGGAACAGTCTTTGATGATGGTGATGGTGATGACAATGTCAATGGTGCAACAATCTCAGCACCAAGTGGTACACAACTCTATGCTACTTTATTGGATGCCAATGATGCGCCATTGGCAACCATAGCAATCGCAGCCAATGGTACCTATAGCTTCTCAGATGATGATGGCGTGATGACCAATACAGACTATACGGTACTATTGGCAACATCAGCCAATGCTACAGTGGCCTCTCTGCCAGAGAACTGGAATAATACGGGTGAGAATATTAACTCAGTAGGTAATGGTAATGATGGTGCCGTTAATGGGCTTTCTCCTGTATCTGTCGCTACTTCTAATGTGACACAAGTAGACTTTGGTATCAATCATAAGCCGATAGCCAATGATACCAATGAAACCATACAACTCAACCCTGGTGGAACGACAGCAGTACAGGTACCAGATCTCAATGTCAGTGATACAGAAGATGGTACCCCTACAACCATTACAATTACAACACTGCCAACCAATGCGACACTCTACTATAATGGCACGGCGATTACTGCAGCGGATCTCAATCAGACTATTACAGGGTATATACCAGCACAACTCAGAGTAGATCCTATCGACGGAGACCAGATTGTTGTATTTGACTATACCACAACCGATAGAGCTGGTGTAGAGTCAGATGTGGCTAGCGTGACGATGCCATTTCTTGGACTAGGTATTTCTGGAACTATCTACGATGATGGCAATGCTAACCTCAATGGTCTTGTGGATGGTGTACCAGTAAGTAGTGCTAGTGGTGACCAACTCTATGTGAGTCTGGTAGACACTGATGGCAATGTAATTCTCTCCAAAGAGGTGAATGCAACTACTGGTAGCTACCTCTTTACCGGTGCAGAAGGTGTCACCAACAATACAACCTATATCATCGTTCTCAGTACCACCCAAGGCGTTACGGGCGATCCAGCACCAGCTGCGATGTTACCTGAAAACTGGGGTCATACCGGTGAAAATATCAACTCTGCAGGAGCTGGAGATGATGGTGCAGTAGATGGCAATATCACTGTGCAACTGGCAGGCGTAGGCATTCCAATGGTAGACTTTGGAATCAACCACCACCCTGTAGCAGGAGACCGAACAGATCCTGCACGCTCTAACCCAGCAGGAGATACGAGATACCTTGTACCAGCACTACCAGCTACAGATACAGAGGATGGTACACCTACCACGATTACCATCAAGACATTGCCAGACCCAACCACAGGCATACTCTACTATGAGGGTAACCCAGTTACAGAAGATCAAGTGATTACAGAGTATAATGCAAGCTTGATGATGGTTGACCCAACAGAAGGTAACCCTGTGGTAGTCTTTACCTATACCACTACAGATGCTGCAGATATAGAGTCTCCTGTAGGTACAATTACAATGCCGTTCCTAGGAGATATGTTCGTAGGAGATATTGTCTGGATGGATACCAATGGAAATGGTATGCAGGATACAGATGAGGAGCCTGTTTCGGGTGTCACGGTTAAACTCTTTGGTGAGGATGGTAGACTGATGGGCACCACAGAGACCAATAGCACAGGGGAATATAGCTTTAAAGTAGAAGAGCCAGGTAACTACTATGTAGAGTTTGGTGATGGTAATACCTACTTCACGCAGTCATGTGCAAACACGAATAGTACCCTTGCAGCAACATGTAGTGAGCAGAGTGATTCAGATGTGATAGGTACGAGGAATAGAACTGACACCTTTGCTTTGACCTATGGACAAACAGATTTGAGCCATGATGCAGGTATCGCACCTACCGCACATATCGGTGACTATGTATGGATAGATACGGATGCTGATGGTATCCAAGATGAAGATGAAGCTGCTATTCCCGGTACCATTATAGAACTCTATGATGCAGAGGGTAACCCAGTAGAAGATGTGCACGGTAACCACCGAGTAGTTGCTGGACCTGGTGGTAACTATAGTTTTGATGTAGTACCAGGTGATTATACCGTGAAGTTTACCTTGCCAGAGGGCTATGATGGTTATGTCTTTAGTGACCCTGACCAAGGAGAGGATGATGCCGTAGATAGTGATGCTGACACAAGAGGCTTTACACAGGCTGTCTCTGTAGAAGCAGGCGAACAACATCTATCATTGGATGCCGGTGTCAACTGTGGTTGTGTGGATGTTGTATCGGATAGTGTAGATGCACTGGGCACACTCTCTCTACTGTTGATGTTGCTCCTCACTCTCTCAAGCGGACTTCTCTTTTTCCACAGGGAAGAGTCTGCCAAGATAGGTAAATAATGATATAGAGTATCTGGAGAGTCCTTCTTTCTAGATACTTTCTTCTCGTAAATATGCACACCTATAGCAATTCTTTGTTACAACTACTCCCTATTACCACAATCTATAGAAAAAAACGATAAAATACGCCTATAAATTTATGCTAATAAAGGAACCAAAATGGTTTTTATCGAAGATGTTGTTGCAGATGAAGTGATGGATAGCAGAGGAAACCCTACCGTCAAAGCTACCGTGAGTCTCAGTGATGGTACGCGCACGAGTGCTATCGTCCCTAGTGGGGCAAGTACAGGAAAGAGAGAAGCCCTAGAGCTTCGCGATGGCGGTGATCGCTATATGGGCAAAGGCGTACTCAAAGCAGTGGAAAATGTCAATATGAAAATTGCTGAAGCATTGATAGGTATGAGCCCTTTCAACCAAGCTGATGTAGATTTGGCAATGAAAGAAATAGATGGTACCAATAACTATGGTGTGTTAGGGGCCAATGCTGTTTTGGGTGTCTCTATGGCAGTAGCCAGAGCTGCTGCAGAGTCACTCAAGATGCCACTCTACCGATACCTTGGTGGTGCCAATGCTGTTGTGATGCCAGTGCCTATGCTCAATATCATCAATGGTGGTGAACATGCCAATAACTCTGTGGACTTTCAAGAGTATATGGTGATGCCTGTCGGGTTTGATCGTTTTTCTGAGGGGCTTCGTGCCTGTGCAGAGGTCTACCATCATCTCAAAAAGATTATCAATGATATGGGGGAGAGTACTGCAGTAGGTGATGAGGGTGGATTTGCTCCTAATTTGAAATCTAATGAAGAGCCTCTACAGATCATCATGCAAGCGATTGAGCAAGCGGGATATGTGTCGGGTGAGCAGATCGCTATTGCTATGGACGTAGCTGCTTCTGAATTGATTAATGAAGAAGGCAAATATGTACTAAAATCTGAAAATAGAGAGTTAACTAGCTCTGAATTAATAGCATATTATGCAGATATGTGTGCCAAATATCCAATTGTTTCTATTGAGGATGGATTGAGTGAGGATGACTGGAAAGGCTGGAAAGAGATGACCGAAGTATTGGGAGAGAAAATACAGATTGTGGGAGATGACCTCTACGTAACCAATGTCTCTATCTTGGCTGAGGGTATTGAAAAAGGGATTGCCAACTCTATCCTCATCAAGCCTAACCAGATAGGTACAGTCTCAGAGACCATGCAAACTGTACGCTTGGCACAGAGAAATGGCTATACCTGCGTGATGAGTCACCGTTCTGGGGAGAGCGAAGATGCCTTTATCGCTGATTTTGCTGTTGCACTCAATACAGGTCAGATTAAAACAGGCTCCACTGCTCGAAGTGATAGAATTGCCAAATACAATAGACTGCTAGAGATAGAAGCAGAGCTCGGGCAATTTGAATATCTAGGTCGAGACCTTTTTTAGGATGAGATAGATGTCTATCATGGTCAATACGTACCCCTACGAATGGCTAGGATTCTCCCTCAAGAGTATTCTGCTGATATTTGTAGGTATTGTGGCTTTGGGATATGTTATTGGTATCTTGCTTTTTGGGGAGAATTCGCTAGAAGCACTCAATCGTCTACAGATAGAAAAAGAAGGTCTCACCCAAGAGCGTATAGATATAAAAAAGTCCAACCAAAAACTGCAAAAAGAGTACTTTGAGCTATTGCAACTTACGGAGTAGCTTTTGGATGACTATCAATCTCTTTGCCTCTTCGAATGAGTTTAATAGCCAGCATCGAGAGTATCACTTCAAATAGACTGGCGAGAATGAGTTGATAATAGATGATAATATCAATGATACTGGCAGTATATCCTATCGTGGCGACAGCAATAAGCAGGGTCAATGGCATAGAGAGGGCAAATGCGACTAGTAGGGCATTGCGTGATCCTGAAAGCCCTCTGAGATAAAAACCCGCTAGCAGACGCATACCAATCATCAATCCTGTAATCATAAGTGCACCTGTAACCACACGGGGATAGGCAAGTGCATGTAGGTCAAAAGAAGAGCCTACATGAATAAAAAAGAGCGGTACCAAAAAGCCAAAGCCTAGGCTACTCATCTTCTCTTCTAGATGTTTCTCGTGATGAAAAAATGCAGAGATAGCCACTCCTGCGATAAAGGTACCCAATGCCAGCTCAAGATCCAGTGCCAACATCAAAGAGATGAGGATGAAAAAGAGTGCAATGGCGAGTCGTACATCTTGATCGGAGATGTCAAATTTGGGCATGAGGGTAGATTTAAGCTCAGGATACCACCAAAAAAGTAGATGCAACAAGCGGTAAAGTAGATAGATAGTGAGGATAAAGAGAAAGAGATACCCCAGCTTCTCAAAAAGCTCAACTCCAAATCCCACACTGCTCACTGCATCAATAATAGTCAAGGTAGCAATACTGGCGATTTCTCCTATGACACCTACAATAAATGCTAACCTGATCCACTCCTCCTCTTTGCCATAGTTTTTGGAGAGTGAAGCAAGAAGCCCGATGGAAATCAAGGGCAAAGAGATCATTACAATAGTGTTGAGATTGAGTATCATACCACTTGCAAAAGAGAGTATCCCAAGAGAAATGATAAAAAAGAGTGCCTTGCGTATTAAGGATTTTGGGCTCTTCATAATCTGCTTGAGATCAACCTCCATACCTGCAAGAAACATCAGATAGAGAAACCCTACCTCAGCGACTATATCAAAATACTCATGGTGATGAATGAGACCCATAAATGCCATAACAGAGCCCAAAATGATCTCTACAGGTGTAGTGGGCATACGCAGAAGCTTGGCGAGAAACGGAGCCCCCCAGATGATGAGGGAGATGACAAGTAGAAGCGTTATCTCGGCAGTCATAAAGTATCAGCCGCTAGTCGGCATCAATCCTATGTTTGCATTTGAGACACTCGTGTACCTCTTTGCCTCTGAGGGTTTTTTTGCCCATGATATAGTCACACTCTGGACACTTTTTGTTGATTGGTTCAAAATTGGAGATAAATTTACATTTGGGGTAGGCAGCACAACCAAAGAATTTGCCTCGTTTTCCTTCACGTTCTTGTATCTTGTCTCCACAGAGTGGGCAGGGTACTTCTAGCTCACGAGGCGGGGTGAGAGATTTGGCATTTTTACACTTGGGGTAGCCAGAACAGGCGAGGAATTTGCCTCTGCGAGAGTCTTTGATGACCATAGGGGAGCCGCATTTTTCACACACCTCATCTGTCTCCTCTGGCTCCTCTTTTTCCGTGCCGTCTGGGTTTTTAGTATATTTACATTTTGGGAAGTTGGAGCAGGCGATAAACTCACCGTAACGTCCTTTTCTCAGTAGCAGTTCTGACTCACACTTGGGGCAATTCTCGCCTGTCGGGATAGCCTGCTTGAGACTTTTGATGTTTTTTTTGCCATCTTCGATACGCTTCATAAAAGGTGCATAGAATGCCTTGAGAATATCTTGCCAGTTCTTTTCGCCCTCAGCGACGAGGTCAAGTGTCTCCTCCATAGTTGCCGTAAACCCGCTGTCTACGATATCTGGGAAGTGCTCCTCAAGCATCTCAATCACAGTAAATGCCACCTCTGTAGGATGGATGCGTTTCTTCTCTAGCTCGATATACTTTCTGGTCTGTAGTGTGGTCACTGTAGGGGCATAGGTACTTGGCCGTCCGATACCAAGCGATTCGAGTTTTTTGATGAGACTGGCTTCGTTGTAGCGTGGTGGTGGCTCAGTAAAGTGCTGCTCTGCTTTGATATCATCCAGAGAGACTGCTTGGTCTTTGGTGAGCTCTGGGAGGAGCTTGTCCTTTTCATTGTATCCTGCCACACGGTAAAAACCATCAAAGAGCATCTTGCGACCACTGGCTTTAAATACAGATTTCTCACCACCAAAGAGAATCGTCTGTGTCTCAAACTCTGCTTCTGTCATTTGACAAGCGAGGAAACGGTTATAGATGAGTCTGTAGAGTTTGAGCTCATCAGCTCCGAGATATTTCTGTGCGATCTGTGGGGTAAACTCTACGATGGTTGGGCGGATTGCCTCATGTGCCTCTTGGGCACCTTTGGATTTGGTCGCATAGTTTTTGGGTTTGGCTGGCAAATATTTGGCACCAAACTCTGTCGAGATAAACTCTCTAGCATCTGAGACCGCCTCTTTGGCTAGGTTGAGAGAGTCGGTTCTCATGTAGGTGATGACTCCCATGGTGCCTTTGTCCGTCTTGACTCCTTCGTAGAGTTTCTGTGCTACCATCATGGTCTTTTTGGGAGAGAAGCCTAGCTGTGTTGAGGCACTTTGTTGGAGTGTGGAGGTCATGAATGGTGGGGGCGTTTTGCTTTTGCGTTTGGTGGTCTCTATGGAGCTCACACGAAACGATTCCCCTTTGGCAGAGTCTACAATCTGCGTAGCAGAGATCTCATTGCCTAGCGTCATCTTTTCCATTTTTTTGCCCTCAAAGCTATAGATAGAGGCATTGATCTCTTTTTGGAACAGGGCATCAATCGTCCAGAACTCTTCTGGCTTGAATGCCTTGATCTCACGCTCTCTATCGACGACGATTTTGAGTGTGGAGCTCTGTACCCTACCCGCACTGAGCCCTCTTTGGATCTTGCTGGCGAGCAGTGGAGAGAGCTTGTATCCTACGATACGATCGAGCAATCTGCGGGTTTGTTGTGCATCCACAGAATCCATATCGACCTTGCGTGGGTTCTCCAGTGCATGGCTGATCGCACTTTTGGTAATCTCATGAAAGACGATACGTGGTAGCTCAGTAGGCTCTTTGCCAATGGCTTTGGCAATATGATAGCCGATCGCTTCTCCTTCGCGATCCTCATCCGTTGCGATATAGACAGTTTCTGCTGCCTTGGCAAGTTTCTTGAGTTCTTTGACCGTAGGGTTTGCTGTCCTCGGGATAGAGTATTTGGGTACAAAATCACCACTATCCTCATCCACAGTAATGCCAAATGAGCTTTTGGGCAGATCTCTAATATGCCCCTTGGAGGCGATGACTTTGTACTCTTTACCCAAAAAATTGGTAATCGTACGGGCTTTTGCCGGTGACTCGACGATGATTAGATTTTTCATATGGCTTACTTTATATATACAGATTTTTTGGCATTGTAGCACAATTGTATGAAAAAGCGAATAGAGTTTAGCTTTTTTTCAAAATCCTTGGCAGCGTAATGCCTGTCTGGCTCTGGTATTTTCCTTTACGATCGCTATAGGTAGTTTCACACTGCTCATCGCCTTGGAGGAAGAGCACTTGGGCAATGCCTTCATTGGCATAAATCTTGGCAGGTAGTGGTGTCGTGTTGGATATCTCTATCGTAATATGCCCTTCAAACCCAGGCTCAAAGGGGGTAACATTGACGATGATGCCACATCTGGCATAGGTGCTTTTACCCAAACAGATTGCCAGTGTATCGCTAGGCATTTTAAAATACTCAATCGTACGAGCCAGTGCAAAAGAGTTGGGAGGTACGATACAAACATCTCCTTTGAAATCGACTACATTGTTCTGGTTGAAATCCTTTGGATCAACTACTGCTGCATTGATATTGGTAAAGATTTTAAATTCATCAGAAACTCTGATATCATACCCATAAGAGCTCAGCCCATAACTCACCACGCCCTCCCCTACCAATCCTTCACAAAAAGGAGTGATCATCTCCTCTCCCCGTGATTTCTCTCGTATCCACTTGTCAGATTTTAGTCCCATTTTGACCCTTTTCGTATTCTTATTGCTGCAATTATAGCATAAGAGTATTTGGGTGGTAAGTGTTTTAGGATATAATAGTGCTACTATAATTTTATTAGTACAATAACACTAAGAGGCTTTGCAGTATGACAAATATTATTTTGTGTGGAGGAAGCGGAACAAGATTGTGGCCACTTTCTCGTGCACTTATGCCTAA
>CAZEIN010000111.1:0-4492 GCA_964512425.1 uncultured Sulfurovum sp. | reverse complement strand
TTTTTGTCGAGGAGATTCCTCTCTTTCAGGCTAGTGGCAGAGGAGACTTTCTGCTACTTGATATCAAAAAATATGATTTGAGTACCTGGAGGCTACTCAATATCTTTAAAGAGGCGACAGGGGCGAGTGATAGAGAGATTGGATATGCGGGTCTCAAGGACAAAAACGCCACTGCCGTGCAGCGGATTTCTCTCCCTAAGAAATATGAAAAAATGTTAAAAAATATCACTACGGAACGGATAGAGATATTGGATAAACAGTATAATCATCTACCACTCAAAATTGGACAGCTTAAAGGCAACCAATTTGAGATTATTTTGACAGATATTATAGGCAAGGATGCTCAAAAATTTATCTCTATTGCTGGCAAAATGACCCAAGAGGGTATCCCTAATTATTTTGGCTATCAACGTTTTGGTGAAGATGCCAAGAGCTGGCAACAAGGGCAGGAGATCGCCCACTCTGGCAAACGACTCAAGGGTGCCAAGGAGAAACTACTCGTCTCTGCCTACCAGAGTCACCTCTACAATCAATGGCTCTCTCAGCGAGTGAATCTCTCTAAAGTTATCAGTGAAAATACGATAGAAAAAGCCGTACAGATACTACACTACCCCGTTCCTCTCATCAAAGAGCTTGCCAAGCAACCGCAGTTTTTCAAGATTTTTCTAGGGGAAGCCCTCATGACCTACCCCAATGGAAAATCAAGCTACGCCAAAGAGATGGCCCACGCTGCCCAACGTTTTGCCAAGCGTGAGATCTCCCCTACTGGGCTACTCGCGGGAGATAAAGTCTCCAGAGCCCATGCCGATGCCAGACATCTAGAGCAACCTCATGATGATGAAGAGCTCACCAGTCTACGCGGAGACAGGCGTTTTGCATGGATATGGCCAGAGGATTTCTCGGGCCACTATGAAGAGGCTTCCCGTAAACTCACGGTCAGATTTACCCTCCCAAAGGGCTCCTACGCTACAGCTTTTCTAGAGGAGATCGGCAAACACTCCCTCAAGCCTGAGCGCCAATAGTATGAAAAAAGCTCTCCTGCTCTGGATGGGTATCTCACTCACCCTCCTCCCTGCCAGCTATTCACTCAAAGTAGGCAAGAGAGCACGCAGTGCTATAGATAGGCTTCCTTTTCATACGATAGTAGATATGAAGCGGATCCCGCAAAAGACCTCCTACTACGCCAAACAGCTAAAGCCTCTCTCGAGAAAACAGCAACAAAAATATGATAAAGCCTATAACAGACGCTATTTTGCTCCATGGTCGATACAGCATATGGGTGAGCCCAAAGCAGATCTCACTTGGCAGATACGCTTTGTGCAAAAACGCAAGATTTATAATGCCAGCAAAAAAATCATCCCCCAAAAAGCATGGCAGTGGTGGATCAAAAATTCCAATCTAGAAAATACCGATAGCATCAAAGGCAGAGCTATCTCCATCCGACACACCAATCTGCGTGCCTTTCCTACGGATACCCCAGCCTATCGAGACCCTTGGAAGAGCACAGAGGGTTTTCCCTTTGACTACAACCAAAACTCAGAGCTCCACCTCAATGTACCCCTCTATATCTCTCACTACTCTCTCGATCACAAATGGGTATTTGTCCATGCCGGACATGCATTTGGATGGGTGCGTTATGGTGATATCGCATTGGTAAGTACCGCTTTTATCAAGCGCTTCAAGCGTGGACACTATGCCATCAGTACCAAGGATAATCTCTTTCTCTATCGTGACAAGAAAAAAGGAAGCATTATCAAACTCGGCACACTCTTCCCTCTCTCAAAAAACAGCAAACTCCTCTATCTGGCAGAAAAAAACCGTCAACACTATGCCGTACTCAAGGCTCTCAAAAAACCTGCAGATGCACTCGTGGCACCCAAGCCTATTGCCTTCACTCCAGGTAATGTCGCCTATATCTCCCAGCAGTTTCGCGGTGAGCCTTATGGCTGGGGTGGTAAACTTTTTACCAGAGACTGCTCTGCGACCACACGGGATTTTTTCGCCTGTTTTGGTATCTATCTCGATCGCAACTCAGCAAAACAAGCTAAAGCTGGCAAAAGTATCAGTATCAAACAGATCAAAGATAAGACAGAAAAAAAAGCTGCCATCATCAAGTATGCCAAACCCTTTCGCTCACTGCTCTATGTCCCCGGTCATATCGGACTCTATTTGGGGCAATACAAGGGTGAACCAATCATCATGCATGCCTATTGGGGTATCAGGCTCAAAAATTGGGATAAATATACACTCTCTCAAACGATTATAACCACCACAGAACCGGCAAAAGAGCATCCTCAGATCAGAGAAAAAAGTAAATTGATACATACATTGAAAACTATTGTTACCTTTTAGTTATTTTATGGCTTTATTATTGATATAAGGCTATAATATTTCTTCATATAATATTAGGAACTGACTTGGAATTTATTAATCGATTTATTACATCTATTTATCATGATTATATTCTTGTTTCTGTTATTATTATGCTCTTTTTTCTCAGTATACTTTTAATACAAAAGTCTAGAAAATTAAAAGCTTATTTAGAGGAAAGAGAAAGAATTATTGATATCTCCTCAAAGCTTATAGACCATCCCATCATAATCGTTACAGATGAATACGAGGTCATATTTATCAATAAGTCTATGTTTGAATATATTCAAACCCAAAAAGGGGACTCTATTCAAAATATCCTCTCTTTGCCATTAGTCACTATAGACAAGGAAGAGAAAAGTTTTATAGATTTACTCTCTTCCTATGATCAAAAAGCCGTTAATAATTCACTTGTTATTACTGATGTAACTATCATAGCCAACGGCAAAAAGAAATCAGTAACACTTCGTATTAGTAAATCTATCTCTCCAAACAATACTTCGCATATTGGATTTGCTATATTTGACATGACTGGTAAACTTGCAATGCTTCAACGATATTATCTCAGTACTTCAACAGGACTGCCAAACCACAATAAAGCCATTGCTGATATAGGGCTAATGGCAAACAAAGCACTTTCCAGCCATGAAAACTTTGCTGTAACACTTCTTTCTATAGATAATTTTTTAGAAATCATTACTACCATCGGATACAAAGAGTCCTTAAACATTACCCTGCATATTGCAAAACTATTACAGACAATCTCTACAAAAAATCAGTTTCAACTCTACCATATGACAGGTAACAACTTTTTGCTAGTTCTCTCCAATATTCAAACTACACAAAAGTGTATTGATTTGGTCAATCAGTATACAAATGAATGTGAAGACCTTTTGCATCACAAAGAAAGCAATATACACTTTACTATTTCTGCTGGGATCAGTATCTACCCTGACAATGATGCCCATACACTCATCAGCTCTGCATATGAAGCATTACGCCTCTCCAAGCAACAAGGGTTGGGGTATACATCGGTTGCTACGCCTGATCGTAATGCTATTACAAAAAAACAGCAATCTGTAATGTATGCTGAGATCAAACAGGCATTAGAAGCAGAGCAGTTTACCGTCTATTTTCAGCCCGTTTATGATGTTGAACATCAATCCATACGAGGGGCTGAGGCACTTATTAGATGGGTCCATCCAGACAAAGGCATCATCCCACCAGGTCAATTTTTACCTCTGGTTGAAGATACTGGATTTATGAAATATCTCAGTGCGTTTGTCATTGATAAAACAATCAAACAAATTTCTACCTGGAATACACTTGGTTTTCAAAAGATACAGGTTGCAATCAACCTTTCCATGCGAGAATTTTCCACGGAAGATTTTCAGCAACTTTTGGTAGACGCTTTAGAGAAATATAATGTCCCTACTTCACAGCTCAAAGTTGAAATTACAGAAAACATTGCTATGGCAAATGAGCAACATACGCTTACCCAATTTTCAAAGCTCAAGAAATTGGGTATCGAAATCTCTTTAGATGATTTTGGTACAGGCTACTCTTCTTTTACGATATTAGAGTCTTTTCCTATCGATACACTCAAAATCGACAAAAGTTTTGTCACTGATATGAAGGCAAATAAAGACCATTTAAATATTGTTAAAGCAATGATAGCTATGGCACATACATTGCAACTAAAAGTGGTTGCTGAAGGTGTAGAAGATGAAAAAACCGCAAACCTACTCCAAGAAATAGGCTGTGACTATTTACAGGGATACTATTATGCAAAGCCTATTCCAGCCTTTGAGTTCCAAGAGCTTATCCGTAGTCACAAACAGACTTCAGATAATGCTGATATAATTATTATGGAGTAATACCAACTAACTTTTCAGGAGAAACAATGGGATTAGGCATAGGACTGGTAGGATTACCAAACGTAGGGAAATCTACCACATATAACGCGCTCACAAAAGTACAATACGCAGAGAGTGCCAACTACCCTTTTTGTACGATAGAGCCCAACAAGGCAGTCGTACCTGTACCAGATGAGCGACTCGAGGCATTGGCTAAAATCGTCAATCCAGAGCGTATCCAGTATTCGACACTTGATTTTGTCGAT
>CAZEIN010000110.1:0-2627 GCA_964512425.1 uncultured Sulfurovum sp. | reverse complement strand
ATGTATAGAAAAGATGGGGAAATTATTGTAACTGTAGAGGACAATGGTATAGGAATAGACCCCGAATCCCTCTCGCGTATATTCGACCCTTATTTTTCAACAAAGATCGATTCTATGGGTCTAGGACTCTATATGAGTCGAATGATTATAGAGAGACACTTGGAGGGCACTATAGATGTCTCTTCGCTTGAAAAGGGCGTAAAGTTTACCTTGACATTTGCTGACTATCGACAGTCATAGGTAATACTATTGGCTTTGTCGATGTCGCGAATGATACGCCAGTTTTTTTGATAGTCAGCAGGGATAAAGCGGCTCTCGCCAAATTTATTGAAGGCCTTAATCTCTGTGCTATTATTCTCTCTCCATTCAAAGGTTTTAAATGCCTCTTCTATCTTTTGTGCTAGTTCTGGTTTGAGCTTGTGGCTGTAGCCATAGCCTGTAGTGGGAAAACTATCTGATTCATAAATGACTTGGACAGAGTTCTGGGGTATTTTGTCATGAAGCATGAGTGCCGTGGTAAACCCACTAGCGATAGCCGCGATTTTATATTCATGGTGTGCAACTTTGGTCACAGAATTGATGTGACTACCAGAAAATCGAGATTTATAATCAATGCCATTTTGCATATCAAACCGTTCTTTGAGTATGGCTACAGGTGCCTTGTGCCCAGAGTTTGAGGAACTGCTGGTAAAGAGTATGGTTTTACCTTTAAGGTCATTGATGGTTGTAACCCCGCTATCAGGATAGGTAATGATCTGCATCGTATAGCCATAGTTGCCATCTTCTTGTGCTGTCATTGCAAAGAGGTGAAACCCAGCACAGTTGACAGCTGTAGGCACAGATCCAGTATTCATGCCAGCGATATGGAGCATCCCTGAACGCATCGCCTCAAGTTCTGCTGCATTGGTTTGGTATGGAAAAAACTCTACTTGCTTACCCGTAATTTTCTCAATATGTTTCATGAGCGCCCGTTTGGCACCTTTGTCAAACATAAATGATTGGCTAGGTACATTACCAAATACAAGTGTATATGGATCTATCCATGCTCTTGTATGTGTGGGTGTATCTGCCATCATATCATTGTTGTTATCGCAAAATTGTTTGCTCAATGCACCGTGTGAACAATCTGTATCACTAAGCACTACAGCCGAAGAAAAAAGGAGAAGAGAGAGGTATCGAGTAAAATTTTTCATGTTGAATTATAGTCTAATTTTTTATAATTTGGGTTGATGGGGTTATCTGCACTGGTTTGTAATGGCATTCTCTTTATTGATGAGTCGAATGATTTCAAAATCTTTTTTGTAATCTAGAGGAATAAATTTATTGTATCCTGAACTAGAAAACTCTTTGAGTAGTGAGCTCGGATTCCCATTTTGATCAATCCAGGGAAATGTCTCAAAGGCATGTCGAATTTTCTCAACCAAGGAGGGTTTGAGATTATGAGCATACCCAAAGCCAGTTGTGGGAAAGGTCTGTGAAGTATAGAGGATTTTAATTTGATTTTTTTGTATGCGTTTTCGTTTCTCTATTCGTTTACGTACAGAGTTTGCAATAGTAGCGATAGGGTAGATATGTTTTGCAACACTGAGGAGAGAGTTACTATGTTTCCCTGAAAAAATATAACGATAATCCTTGTCTTTGTCGAGTCCAAATTTCTCTTTGAGTAGTGCAACAGGTGCTTTATATCCTGAGTTTGAACTGGGTGCTGTAAATACGACTGTTTGACCACTAATGTCTTGTATGGAGTTGATGCCGCTAGCAGGGTAGGTAATAATCTCCATCTCATAGCCATAGCTGCCATCGGCTTTCCCCATCATCATGATAGGGTGAAATCCTGCACAGTTGACAGCTTTGGGATTGGAGCCTGTATTGAATCCTGCCACATGGAGTTTGCCGATGCGCATCGCCTCTATCTCTGCATCATTGGATTGAAAAGGGAAAAAGACCACTTTCTTCCCTGTAACTCTACTTAGATGTCTGATAAAATCACCCCATGCTTGTTTATATACATTTGGATCTTCTACGGGCGAGTAGGCAAATACCAGTTCATAAGGGTCAATCCATTGGGAGGGATCTGTTGGTGAATCAGCCAACATATCTCTATCTCTATCACAATAGGCTCTCCCTAGTTCACCATGATAAGGACACTCTTCTGCTTGTAAGAGAGTGGCAGAGAACAAAAGTAGTAGGGTATAGGCTATTTTTTTCATATAGTAATTCTATAGCATTTTTACATAAAGTAGCATAATGAGGTAGAGATTTATCACTGTAGAGAGTACTATATTATGATTTGCAAGCAGCGTAATCAGTGAGGATAGATCAATTTATATCCATTTAACCAGAATTATGCAATCCTATTGCATAATTCTGGTTAAAGATTTTCTGCTAACTAAATGAGACAAACCCTTTGCTATAGTAATGGATTATCAAAAGTACAAACGCCTAAAGGCATAGCTCTCTACAATACAAGCTGAAAATTTTGTGTATGATGATGGTCCTCGTATCTCATTTTATTAGATGTGTGACGGGTATCTGAGGTTATTATCGATATTTAAAAATATAATGGCAGAGTTAGACCCGCGTGTCTTCCCTGAAATGACCATTAGATGAATCAAAAAGGGAGACCA
>CAZEIN010000109.1:0-3875 GCA_964512425.1 uncultured Sulfurovum sp. | reverse complement strand
AAGCTGCCATGGACCCTGCCAATGGCAAACCTATGTGGTGGAAAGATCTTTGGAATTGTGATGATGGGGATCCTAGCAATAACGTAAGTAAGCGTATCTTTCTCACCGATAACTATGGCGTAGCCAATGTCGTGAGTGGTGGAGGCTGTGCTGGGGCCACACATATCGCCTTTGACCATTGGGGTCGCCCTTATCATGGTGCAGGTTTTACGACTTCTGGTCAACCAGACCATGGTGGATATATGACTGCCGACTGTATCTTTACTTTCACCATGTCTGATAGCCAAACCTTTGCCATACAAATCAACCAAGAGACAGGAGATGCCAATATCGTAGGTCAAAACGACTCATAATCTCTCCTCTCTTTACTTTCTGTTACTTTTCTTCTGCTATAATTAAGATACCATTAAGAATCAAATCTCTTGGTGGTATATTAGGACAAAGGATTTATGATGAACAGAAGTATCGTAGGAAGACATTTTGAACTAACCGAGCCGATCAAAGCCTATATCAATAGTGCACTAGATGGATTAGAGAAGTATAATCTAGAAATCATTTCAGCCACCGTGGTTATCTCAGGAGATACCAAAAATGGCAAAAAAGGCTTCAGTGTAGAGTTTGTAGTCAACCTCAAAGGAAAACATACCGTAGTCATCACACAAAAAGACAAAGACGTCTATGCCGCAGTAGACCTCGCAGCAGAACGTATCAAAAAGAACCTCAGAAGACATTCAGACAAAATCAAAGACCACCATAACGTCAGCCTCAAAGAGTTAGGAAGCGAGGCAGAAGCAGTACTAGAGCAAGCCAACAACGATGATGCAGAGCCCGAGATCATCCCCATGGATCTCGAACTCCACAAACCTATGGATTTTGATGAAGTCATCGATCTCCTCAGAGCAGAGTCAGGACAGCAGTTCCATGTATTTAACGACAACGAAGGCACCATGCGCGTCATGTACAAAAGAGCCGACGGCAAATTCGGACTCTATTGATCCACAGAGACCCCCTAAAATGAGTTCAGGATGGCAGAGAAGTCATCCTGCAGTCTCAAGCCATTATTCACCCAAATTTCTAATTTCTAATTTCTAATTCTTAACTCTCCCCTTAGCATACGCTACAATCTCCTCATCCTCTCCCATATCTAGCCATTTGAACCGTTGACCGCTCTGGATAGAGCCGTCGAGGATATCCCCGCTGTCGCGGAATTTGAGGTCGAGTTTGGCGATGTCAAATCCATTGGTTGTTTGTGAGAACTGCTCTAGCCTGGGGTTGTTTGGTGTATTGCTATAGAGATAACACCAGCTACGCAGTCCATTACGCCCTACTCTACCTCGTAGTTGATGCAGGGTCGCCAAGCCTAGCCTCTCTGCCCCTACGATCACAATCAGGGTCAAGCGTGGCAGAGAGATACCTACCTCTACCACAGTCGTAGCCAACAGTATATTGCCCTGCTCTCTAAAGTGTAGCAGTACCTCTTCTTTGTCTTTGTCTTTGCCATGCGTGACATAGACATCCTCAAAACGTGTCTCCCAAAACCCTCTGGCTTCATCGAGTGATTGATATGGGATCTCTGTGCTCTCCTCTACGAGAGGGTAGATGATGAGGACTTGATGCTGTTTGGATATCTCCTCTTTGATATGTGCCAGTAGGTTGGAAAAGTCGGGCTTGGAGATGGTCTGGGTCTGTACCTCTCTCTCAAAAGGGGTCGTCGTGATCAAACTCACATCCAGTAGCTCACTCTCCATCATCGCCTGTGTACGAGGAATCGGAGTGGCTGAGAACTGTAGAAAATGGGGTTTTTTCTCTCCACTGCTCACCAGTGCTTCCAGCCCTGCACGCTGCTTGGTACCAAAACGATGTTGCTCATCGACCATCACCAGTGATGCCTCTGGCAAATCCTCTTTGTAGAGCAGTGCATGGGTACCGATGACAAAGTCAGCTACGGTATAGTCTCCCTTATCTTTGCCCTGCATCACCAGAGCGACAGTCACCTCAGGAGGCAGATGTTTGCATGCCTCCTCGTAGAGTTGCAGTGCCAGCAGTGAAGTGGGTGCCATGAGGATACTCTTGTGAGGCAATGCCATCATGACTGAGGCGAGGATGACCATGGTCTTGCCAGAGCCCACGTCACCCACCACCATCCGCTTGGCTGCCTTGTCCTCTCTAGAGAGATCAACCTGTATCTGTGAGATGACCGCCTGTTGCTCCACGGTGAGCCTAAAGGGCAACCTACCAACAAATGCTCGAATATCCCCTTCCAATGCACGCAAAGCAGGAAAATCAGCACGCTTGGCTCTGAGCTTTTTGAGGTGATTATAGGCTTCGATAAATTTGAGCTTTTGGATGATGTCTGCTTTGAACTTTCCCTCATGATAGATCTCCTGCATCTCCTTGGGGAAATGGAGCTGCATCAGTGTAGCCACCTCTGCACTGTCTAGCCCCTCATTGTAGAGATTGCGTTCGCTTATATAGGTTGCTATCAACTCACGCATCTCCTCTTGTTTGAGTGTGCTTTTGTATTTGGGAACGATTTTGCCTATCTCTTTGATGGATTTGGGCTGAGGCATCTGTAGGTAGCCATTGTACTGCTCTAGTCTACCCTGTATCGTATGTTTGCTGCCTTGGGTAAAGAGCTGGTAGTGATACGGTGTCGCACGAAAAAAGACCGAAGAGACTTTTTTACCAAATCTAGAGAGCAAAAATGTCACACGTAGCTTGCCCCCTACGGTACCTATATTTTCGACACTGGCTTCAAATGTACCTACCTCACCCACTTTGGTTTCGGTAGAGAGTGTCGTATCACGATAAGAGGTCGGCACAAACAGTGCCAAATCCAACAACGAATGAATTTTTAGTTTTGTGAAGAGCTTTTTTGCATTTTCCATAGGGTATTATACATATTTTTCAGCATAGATGGTAAAAAAATGTCAAATTGTCATATTTTATCTTGAGAGAGTGCGAAAAACCTGACAATATACCAACATGTCATCCTGAACTCGATTCAGGATCCACGGTTTTGCTAGCCACCAGACCCAGATAGACCATGGATGCCGTGTCAAGCACGGAATGACGAAGCTCTTTCGCGGCCTCACATGAGCTATGCAATAGAATTGTCAATAATCTGTGGGAAATTGATAATCTCTATGGCATAGTTTGGGTTTATAGATTCATAAAATGAAGCTCTTGGTATTTTTTACGCAATGTTGAGACCTCTTTGGCTAATGCTTCTGGCTTGTCTGCTCTGAGTGCTCTTGCCAAGAGTTGTGCAATCTCAGGAATACCCTCAACCGTAACTCCCCAACGAACGATCTCTGATGTGCCAATCCTAAGTCCATTGAGATCACCCTCCACAGGTGCAACAGGCAGGCCTATCCCACAAGTCAGAAACCCAGCTTGACGCAATCTAGCAGATGCTGCCTGCCCTCCTCCAAAAGATTCTGCAAGTACGGCAAACTGATGTGACTCTGTATAGCCTCTCTCTTTGGCAAAGACAGGGATACCCGCTTTGTCGAGTTCTGCAGCGAACCTCTGTGCAGTAGCAATCATCGCTTCGGCATATGCACTACCATACTCTTGCCAATCTAGCATTGTCAGTGCCAGTGCTGCTGATTTTCCTGCATCAAAATTGGCAGTCATCCCAGGAAAAGCGATAGACTCTAGTTTTTTTGCAAGTGCGGCATCATTGCTCACAATCAGCCCACCCGCTGGACCGCCTAGACTCTTGTAGGTACTCATCGTCATAATATGTGCACCATCCTCTAATGGATTGGACCAGCTCTCTCCCGCGATAATCCCACACTGATGGGCAGCGTCAAACAGGAGCTTGGCACCCACTTCATCTGCAACCTCTCGTGCACCACGCACATCATGTG
>CAZEIN010000108.1:0-1626 GCA_964512425.1 uncultured Sulfurovum sp. | reverse complement strand
GAACTCAGTAAGCACGGAACAGTCAGTATCCGACAAGCCTATGGAAACTGGAGCAAAGACTGCCTCAAAAACTGGGAACCCAAGCTACTAGAGTATGCCATCCGCCCTATCCAGCAATTTGACTACACCAAAAGTAAAAATGCAACCGATATCCTCATGACTATCGATACGATAGATCTACTCCATACCAAAAAGATCGATGCCTTTGCTTTTGCGACTAGTGACAGTGATTTTACACCTGTCGCTATGCGTGTAGCAGCCGAAGGAATCAAGGTCTTTGGATTTGGAGAGAAAAAAACACCCAAGCCATTCATGGCGGCATGTTCGGAGTTTATCTTTACTGAGCCTCTAATGAAAACTGAGGACGACAAAGGCAGCCCCAAAATAAAAAGTAGCAAGAAAAAGGGTCAAAAAGAACTCAAGCAGGATACATGGCTGGTCAATCTCCTACGTAATGCAGTAGAGCAGACCATGGATGAAGATGGCTGGGCGAATCTCTCTGATGTAGGTATCTACATCAGCAACAACTCCTCCTTTTCTCCTATCAGTTTCGGCTACAAGAAGCTCAGTAATCTCATCAAAGAGACAGGGCTATTTGAGATAAAAGTCAATGACTGGAACCATCAATTGGAGATACGTGATAAGCGATTTGAGGGGTAATCTATTGGTATTCTTGGTCATCGCATGAGTATTTCAGAACAGACAACTGACCCGAATATGCCTTAAAGATTATCCGTCTAAAAGTGATGACTCTCACATAAAAATCGCTCCTCGTTTTCTGCGATTTGAGCAAAGATAGTGAGTGGTGTATTGGTCTGCTTGGCGATACTCTGTAGCTCTTCTAGGTATCTAGGATTAAAACCGACAAGCATCTCGTATTCCTCTCCACTAGAGCCCATAAAATCATCTATATTTTTTAATATTTTAAAGCCATATTTATTGATATCTAGTAACTTATTGGTGTCACAAAATAGCCCATCAGAGATATCCATCCCTACGCGTAGACAGGGGCGTGCTTTGGTGATAAATGCACCTCGCAGTGTGGGCTCATAAAAGCGTGAATCCTCTGCGATCTTTTCTCCTGCGAAGAGTCGTTCCAAATCTCTACGACTCTCTCCGAGTGTACCTGTAAATGCCAGTAGATCGCCCTGCTCTAATCCCTTTCTATACAGAGGTGTGTCACTCTGTGAGATGATGGTAATAGAGATATGGAGTTTGTCTCCTCCTACGGTATCACCTCCGATGATCTCACAGCCATATGCCGCGGCTGTTGATCCAAATCCTCGCATGAGCTCATCTATCTGAGAGTGTGTCATGTCACGGGGGAGTGAGACAGTAATGAGGGCATAGCGAGGCTGGGCATTCATCGCGATGGCATCGGAAAAGTTCACCAGCATCGCTTTTCTGGCGATTTGCGTCAAAGTCATCCATGCTCTTTGAAAATGTGTATCCTCAAAAAAGGCATCCGTACTATAGATGAGCCCCTCTACTACAGCGGCATCATCTCCAATATGCGTGGAGCTCAGTCGATTGATGAGGTAGGCTTCTTTATCTGTGTTTATCATGTAGAATTGTAACACATAGATTTCATTTTTTGCTTTTATCCAACTATTCATAAAAGTTATA
>CAZEIN010000107.1:0-2382 GCA_964512425.1 uncultured Sulfurovum sp. | reverse complement strand
TGGCTGTGCTCAAACTGGATAGTTAGGAGCTGGGCATGGGAAATTGGGTATTTCATCTACACTTGATTGCAGCAATATCTTGGATAGGTGGATCAGTCTTTATGTTTGCACTGGGCATCTCATTGCGAGACAAAGCAGCACAGAAACAGGTATACCCTCATGTCGGCCCTATTTTTGGCTGGTTTGAGGTAGGTGCGTTGTTGATACTGCTCTTTACAGGCATACTGCTTGGCATGGATTATTCACTCTTTGAAATGATTTTTTATGATAGCTCTGTACCTATTTCAGATGCAGTGAGTAAAAAAGTGACATTGGTTGTGATATTGACTATTGTGACTATTATACATTTTGTCATTGCTTATCGTACCAACAATAAAGAGCGTACAAAGCTGGAACATATGGTTTCTCGTGCCTCCTCAATGTTGATATTTTTTCTCAATCTTTTTGTCATGCACTATGCGATTGTACTGAGGAATATACTCTAGGGAGACTTTGATGACCAATCTCTCGCAGATTATTGATCATATGAGTATTCATTGATACACTCTAGAGATACAACAAACACTCATAAGCTAGGAAATTCTATTGCATAATTCGGGTTTAACCTCCTCTAACCAACCATAGGCTATAATCGCGATAAAATTAAGGGAGCACTCTTTATGCGAAAACGCGTCTTGGTTAAATTTTCAGGTGAAGCACTAGCTGGTGAAGAGGGATATGGGATCAATACCAAAATCCTCAAATTTATTGCAGATGAGATTAAAAGTCTCATAGACAATGGTACAGAGGTTGCCATTGTTGTGGGTGGCGGCAATATCATTCGTGGTGTGACTGCGGCACAAGATGGCATCATCAAGCGCACCAGCGGTGACTATATGGGGATGCTTGCCACAGTGATTAATGGTGTAGCTATTCAAGAAGCATTAGAGAGTATCGGACTCGAAGCGAGACTTCAGACTGCGATTGATATGCAAGAGATTGGCGAGTCTTTTATTATCCGTCGTGCCAAGCGTCACTTGGAAAAAGGTCGTGTAGTTGTATTTGCAGCAGGCACAGGTAATCCCTATTTTACTACCGATACAGCGGCTACATTGCGTGCCAATGAGATTGATGCTCATATGCTGATCAAGGCAACCAAGGTGGATGGTGTTTATGACAAAGATCCACATAAATTTGATGATGCTATCAAGCTAGACTCGTTGAGCTATGATCAAGCACTAGGTGACCATATACGCGTGATGGATGATACTGCTATCGCACTGGCCAAAGAGAATAAACTTCCTATTGCTGTGTGCAATATGTTTGGCAAAGGCAACTTGTTGGCAGTTGTTAGTGGAGACACAACAAACTGTTCTATCGTAAAATAAATAATTGATAACAGAAGGATAAAGATGAGATTAGAAAAAATTGTAGCAGAAGCACTTAAGCGCGTAGACAATGACCGTTATTTGTTGGCAAAGGCGATTGGCAAAAGAGCCAATGAGCTTAGTGGCGGTGCCACACCTCTGGTAGATATGGATATCAAAAAAGCCAAAGCCACAGATATCGCATTGTGTGAAATTGCCGAAGGAAAACTCAACGTTTCCATAGATAATTAATATAAAGTATTGTTTTGATTGATTTTTTGGAGCAGGTTGGACAGGTTGATACCATCTCTGCTGCCAAAGATTTGCTTATCGAGCAGATCGAAATTACCGAACCCATAGAGCAAGCCCTAGAGCTTGCCATCACTCTCCATGTAGATCAATATCGCAAAAGCGGTGCACCCTACGTTGTCCATCCTATTGTTGTGGCGGCTATTACTGCGTCATTTAGTACAGATGAGACGATGGTTGTCTCTGCATTGTTGCATGATGTCGTAGAGGATACGGACTATGCATTAGAGGCGATTGAAAAGCAGTTTGGTAAGGATGTTTGCCACATTGTAGCTGGACTTACCAAAATCGTGATGATTCGTGATGAGAATCTCATCGCCTCTCAGGCAGATGAGAGAATCAGTAGTTCTGCATTGAGTTTTCGCAAGATGCTGATTGCATCTATCGAAGATGTGCGGGTGCTGATTATTAAACTTTGTGATAGGCTGCACAACATGATGACGCTGGATGCTTTGCCTCCTAGCAAGCAACAGCGTATCTCCGAAGAGACACTTGTGGTCTATGCACCCATTGCACATAGGCTTGGTATCTCTCGTATCAAGAACCATTTAGAAGACTTGAGTTTTAAGTATATTTACCCAGAGGATTACAATCAGATAGATGAGTTTATAGAAGAAAATGCTCAAAATCTACAGTTTAAACTCAATGCTTTTATACAAAATGTAAAAGACTTGATGGCCAAAGAAGGTTTTGATGAAAATAACTTTGAGATATTTGGTAGAGTAAA
>CAZEIN010000106.1:0-1850 GCA_964512425.1 uncultured Sulfurovum sp. | reverse complement strand
CGATCGTATCTTCAAAGAGGTTGACGTAGGTCACCTCTGCGATCTCCGTAATCGTATCAGGTACATTGTAGTTGTGGTTTTGTGCTGTGATCTCCACAGTACCTGTGGCTTGGTTTTTGACAGGATGGTTACCGCCATGGTGACCGAACTTGAGCTTATAGGTATCATAGCCATGTGCGATCGAGAGCATCTGGTGCCCTAGACAGATACCAAACATCGGGATATTGGCCGTGAGTAGCTCTTGCGTGATCGCTTTTTCTCTGGCTAAGATGAGTGGATCTCCTGGACCATTAGAGAGAAAGACACCATCACACTCGCCTGCATTAAAGCTAGCAATCACTTCTGAGGCAGGTGTGTTATTGGGGACAACAGTGACCTCGATACCTGCAAAAGTCAGTTCGTTGAGGATATTACGCTTGATACCAAAATCATAGGCGATCACTTTCTTGGAAGTTTCTGGGATACCATAACGAAATTTGAAAATATCATAGCGTGAGTCACTGTGCACATACTTCTCTTTGGTGCTGACCTGCTCGATATAGTTTATCTCCTCTATACGTGGTGCTTCTGAGAGTTTTTGCTTGAGCTGCTCAGAATCATGAATCTCCGTAGAGGCAATCATCTCCATGGCACCCTCATCTCTGAGCATTTTGGTAATCATCCTGGTATCTATATTGGTGATTCCCATGACACCAAATCGCTCTAGCAATACTGCCAAGGTCTCCTCTGAGCGGAAATTGGAAGGACGGTCTTGGTAGGATCGTACAATGATCCCCTTGCAGTGTGCGCCGATACTCTCCATATCTTGTGCGTTACACCCCACATTGCCAATCTCTGGCATCGTAAAGGTGACAAACTGCCCTGCATAGCTAGGATCAGTCACAATCTCCTGATAGCCAGTGAGAGAGGTGTTAAATACGCACTCTCCCACCACAGTCCCTTCGGCACCAAAGCTCTCTGCTTCCAGAAATAGTCCATTTTCAAAATAGATACTTACCTTGTTCATATACCCTCCTTTTGGTGCGTGTTATGCACCCTACATTTCTGCTCACTGCCAGTTGCTAGCTGCTCACTCATTAAAGCATCCCTCTTCTGCTCAACTCCTCTTGGTAGAGTCGCTCATAGAGAAGCTCATAGTCTTGTGAGCCAGGGATAACCTCTCTCTCCATATTTCTAATCTTTTTATAGACGATATCATCAATCTCATCAAAAGAGTCCGCAAAGGCCTTGAAGGCCTTGAAAATAATATTTTTAATCTGATTATCGTTGACTTCATACTCCACTAGATAGTTCTCATAGAGCTCATCGAGAATCGCATGAGAGAGGTCATTATAGCGGTCATCATAGTTCATGATGACACCATGTTCTGCTGCCATTTTCTTTTTGATCATAAAAAACAGCTGTCTCTCGTCGGCATGTTGAAACTCGATCTCATCATAGTTCTCATCGATGATTGCTTTGACCTTTTCATCCAGTGCGCGCTCTACTTGGAGGTTCTCATCGATGATTGCTTTGACCGCCTCCACGATAGCGTCCTTGCCCTTTGGCAGACGAATGAATGGGGCATTTGCCAAGTCTATCGCAACTTTGCCTGCGACATATCCTGTCTGTTGTGGTTTGAGTCTCATGGTTACCCCTTTTTTATTTATTTGACCGTCCATCAGGCTGAGCCCGATTGACTTACGCTAACGCTATGTTAACACATTATTTTCTTACAATCGTATCTTCACGCTCTGGGCTGGTAGAGATGATGCCCATCTTGGTACCAATCATCGCTTCGAGTGCTTCGATATAGGATTTTGCTGTCTGGGGAAGAGCATCAAAAACCCTCACGCCTTCCGTTTTCTCCC
>CAZEIN010000105.1:0-6735 GCA_964512425.1 uncultured Sulfurovum sp. | reverse complement strand
TGCAGGACTCGATCAGATGCAGGTCAACCGCGTCCTCAAACAGTTCAAAAATGCAGCCAAAATGGCAAAAAAGATGTCCACCAAAGGTGGTATGAAAGAGATGCAAAAGATGATGAGCCAGATGGGTGGGCAAGGTGGTGGATTTCCTGGGATGAGATAAATACCAAAACTGTCTCCGATGCTATCAATATCTTCCTCAATAAAGTACGACTCAAAAAAGGCATCCCTTTTGATGTTGTCTTGCCGACACAGGAGCAGGGCAGCTATCTCAATACCCTCAGAAATCGAAACATACGGATTGATCCGATGGTGGATATCGATGCCGTGATGAATGAGATGAGTGATGGTTTACCTAGATACTAATATCCTCATCTACGCCAGTGTAGAGCAAGACCCACAGAAAAAAGCACAGTCCATAGCGCTGCTTGATACACTCATATCCCAAAACCAGCTCGTCCTGTCGACCCTCACACTCCAAGAGTTTGCTTTTACGATGGCAAAGCTGGGCATAGATCATGAGGTGATACGCCAAGATTGTGGCTTTTACTTTGGCTATGCTTCGGTAGAGTCCGATTATGGTATCATGCGAGAGGCTATTGAGCTCTGCTGCAGACAAAAATTCTGTAAAAATATCAATGATGTGATGCATCTGCTGCTAGCACAAAAGGCGAAATGCAAGAGATTGATGAGTTATGATAGGGATTTTAGGAAACTTTCGGATATATGTGCTGTGATGGTAGAAGTTTTGTAAGCTCTAGACTATTATTGACCCAGATTTAATAAACTTTATGCTAATATCGCGTTCTTAAAAGTATTGATGAGTGCTTAAAAATTGTTTAGCCGGCATCTCATTAGTGGTAGTTGTCAGTACTTTGACGCAGTCTTCAGCAGACGGCTCACACGACCAGTCGTGTTTGAATATAAAAAGAAAAGATAAAAGGAAACACCATGACAATGATCAGAATGACAAGAATGGGAAGAAAGAAAAAGCCATTTTATAGAATCGTAGTAACAGACAGCAGAAAGCGTAGAGACAGTGGTTGGATCGAGGCTATCGGTCACTATAATCCAGTATCAGCTAACAAAGAGCTCACATTGGATGAAGAGAGACTCAACTACTGGATTGGCGTAGGTGCTCAGATGAGTCCCACAGTCAAAAGACTCGCAAAGAAATAATCCATGGCACATGATTTCGTACTCTCCTATGCCAAGATGATTGTCAAGCATCCAGAGTCTGTCACTATCGAGACTGCACCGCTTGATGAGAGTGCAGAAGAGATTACGATCTATGCTGATCCCGAAGATGTCGGTAAACTCATCGGCAAAGAGGGGCGCATGATCAATGCAATCAAAACCGTCATCTCAGGATGCAAAGCCAAGCATGGTAAGAGTTATCGCGTCAATGTCAAGGCAAACGTATAATCTATGAATAACGAGCAATTCCTGATCGCTCAGATAGGTCGTACCGTTGGACTACACGGTGATCTTAAACTCCATCTCCATACCGATTTTCCAGAACAATTCCAAGTAGGAATGCAACTAGAAAGCCCTAGAGGAACCCTCCAAATCGCTAGCTATAATCCTACCAGAGGGTTGGTGAGCTTTATAGGATATGCTTCGATAGATGATGCCAAGAAACTGACCAATACCAAACTCTACAGTACACTAGAACAGACCAAATCACAGTGTATGCTGGGTGAGGGGCAGTATTTTTGGTTTGATATCATTGGTGCTTCAATCTATCAGGGTGAAGCGTGCATTGGGGTGGTTGAGGATATTGATCGTATGCTCAATACGGATTATCTCATAGTCAAAACAGACCCCATGCTCATTGCCCAAGGGTTTGCCAAAGATTTTCTCCTCCCTTATATCCCTCGCTATATACTCTCTGTCGATACAGATGCCAAGCGTATCTCTGTACAAGATGCCAAAGACATATTAGAAGCGAGTTAGCGTGATGCGATTTACATTTGTGACGCTTTTCCCTCAGATTATCCGTGGCTATTTTACTGATTCGATTTTAGGTCGTGCGATAGCTGAGGGCAAACTCGCCCTAGACTACCAAAATCCCAGAGACTATACTACCAACAAACATCTCAAAGTAGATGAGCCGATGATCGGAGGAGGTGCAGGGATGCTGATGACACCCCAACCTCTAGATGACACCCTCGAAACCATCAAGGTGAACGCTCCAGAGGCGTATGTTATTTTCCTCACCCCTGTGGGCAAACCTTTCAGACAGACCGATGCCAAACGACTGGCACAAAAGAGCCATATCGTACTGGTGAGTGGTCGCTATGAGGGGATTGATGAGCGTGTGATAGAGAAGCATGCAGATGCCCTCTTCTCGGTAGGTGATTTTATACTCACAGGAGGTGAGCTCCCCTCCATGATGCTCTGTGATGCGATATCTCGCAATGTCGATGGGGTGCTAGGTAACAGTGATTCATTGACGGTTGAGAGCTTTGAGGAGGCACTTTTGGAGGCTCCCTCCTTTAGTAAGCCCAATCTCTATGAAAATAATCCCGTCATTTCAGAGTTTTTAAAGGGTAATCATAGTAAAATCGCAGACTTAAAAAAACGGATGGCTTTGTCCAAGACAAAGTATTTCAGACCCGACTTATATGCAAAAGCAAAGGCAAAACGATGAAAAACAAATACATAGAGAACTTTGAGAAAGCTCAACTAGAGGGCAAGACTGTACCTGAGTTTAGAGCTGGTGATACACTCAGGGTAGCAGTAACGATCAAAGAGGGAAACAAAACAAGAGTGCAGAACTTTGAGGGCGTATGTATCGCAATCAGAGGTGAGGGTACAGGCAGAACATTCAATGTCAGAAAAATCGGTGCCAACTCTGTAGGTGTTGAGAGAATGTTCCCACTCTACTCTGAGAGTATTGATAGCATTACTGTACTCAGACGTGGTAAGATTAGACGTGCTAAGTTGTTCTATCTTAGAGAGAGAAAAGGTAAATCAGCAAGAATCAAAGAGCTCAGAAGAAAGTAATCTTTCTTTCAGCTTTACTGCATTTTTGACTGAATGGAACTTTTTCCGTTCAGCCACTTACTTGATGTAAGTTCTTTCTCTACAAAACCTCCATTCAGCCATAACTACAGCAGATTAGAATAAAATTCTTATTTTCTAGGGTATATCTATTTTTAATTTTTTCTACTATAATACCTATTATTTTATAAGGACTACTCCGTGTCAATACTCCAAAAAATCATAAATAAAGCAGTGATGTTAGTGCAACTCGTATTGGTAGTGATCTTTATTGTTTTTGAAGAGATTATCTGGGAGGGTTTTGCCAAGCCCATCTATATTTTCATCCACGAGTTACATGTTTTACAGAAGTTGCAAGCCAAGTTGCAGTCAGTCAACCGTTATCTAGTCCTGATTCTCTTTGTGACGCTTTTGTTGGGTGTGGAGATAGCAGGGCTCATAGCAGGGGTGATGGCGGTCAAAGGCATGGTAGTTGCTGCTATGCTACTCTATGCACTCAAGATTCCTATCGCAGCATTTACCTTTTGGCTCTTTCGTGCTACAGAGGAGAAGCTACTCTCTTTTGCTTGGTTTAGGTATCTGTATGAGAAGATAGTAGCCTTTTTTGCGTGGATCAAAACCAGAGAGATCTATCAAAGTACTGTCAAGATGACAAAAGAGCTCAAGGGCACTATCAAATCATTTATCAAGAATTTCAAGCAGAACTATCTCACAGGAGACAATACCCTATCCAAACGATTCAAGCGTCTGTACCGTTTTGTGAAACGTATGATTCGCAGAGAGGACAAAGTCTCCTCGTAGTGCGACCATGCCGCACGCTCTTCTGGATGACGGGATTGGTCTAAGGAGACGCTAAAAGCTTCGGTTTTTCATCGCTTGTTTGGCTTCTCTATCTAGTGTTTTGGCTTTGAGGTCGGCACGTTTGTCGTGGAGCTTTTTGCCTTTGGCGATAGCGATACTGACTTTGACTAGGTTGCGTTCATTAAAATAGAGCATGAGAGGTACGACCGTGAGCCCCTCTTTGTGGATTTTCATATAGATTTTTTCGATCTGCTTTTTGTGTAGGAGGAGTTTGCGTGGGGTACGGCTGTCACGGCTAAAGTGACGGTTGGTTGTCTCTAGCTCAGCGATATGGGCATTCATCAGATGCAGTTCCCCTTTGATGAAACGGCAGAATCCATCACTGAGGTTGGCACGTTTGGCTCTCAGAGCTTTGACTTCGGAGCCTTGGAGTACGATGCCTGCTTCAAATTTTTCGAGTATCTCATAGTCGTGTCTGGCTTTTTTATTTTGTGCGATGAGATTGATAGCCATGAGACAAACCTTTTATTAATCTGTTTTCGGCATTATAGCATACTTATTTCTCTAAAAGGCAAACAATGGAAAGTGTAGACAAATACCAGATCAAAGCACTCAAAAAGCAGATTTTTATCAGTAATCTCAAGGCATGGATTATCGGGGTGATATTGGTTGCAGAGATTGCCTTTATCGGGATTTATTTTGCCAAAAGTGGACTGTTGGGTACGTCAGTAGTCACAGCAGGAAACAAGATAGCAGTCATCCGATATAACAATGAGGTCACAGAGCCCTATACCACCAAAATCATGGAGAAACTCGATACCATACGCAAAGATAGAGCTTATAAGGCTGTGCTGTTTATCATGGGTTCTCCTGGGGGCTCACCTACTGCTAGTGAGGAGCTCTCAGAGTATCTGGTAGACTTTCAAAAGGATAAAAACATCACGATGTATGTCGAGTCTATCGCAGCGAGTGGTGGGTACTATATCGCCTCTGCCGTGCGACCACTCATCGCCAACAAAAATGCCATCGTAGGTTCTATCGGTGTCATTATGCCACACTACAATCTAGGCGAGCTCGCCAAAAAAGTAGGGGTATCAGAGGACTATCTGGCAGCGGGAAAGTTCAAAAAACCCATCTCCATGTTCAAAGAGATAGATGAGGAGAATCGCAAGTATATGACTGAGCATCTACTCAAGCCTACCTATGAGAACTTTATCAGCAGCGTAGCACAGAACCGTGGGCTCAAACCTGAGCAAATCAGACCTTTTGCTGAGGGCAAAATCTATGTCGCCAATGCCTCAGAGATACAGGGAGTCCTCGTAGATGAAATATCCACACTCTATCGTGTCAAAGCCAAGATGCGCAAAACACTCGGAGATGAGAAGCTCCAGTTTGTGACGATTCCTATGGAAAAGCAGTTTCCTTTTCTCCCTGAGATCAAGGTCGATCTAGACCTCAAAGAGCTCAGTAGTCAGTTTAGATTACAATAGAGTATGGGATCAACCTTTTCTGGCCAGCAGGAGTGCTGCTAGCAGTATGAGTATAGAGCCTAGGATTTGCATCGTGCCTATCTGTTCGTCTAGTAGCAGGTAGGAAAAGAGTAGGGTAGTGATCAGCTCTAGTGTTGAGATCATGGAGGCCTTGACGGGGCCTATGATTTTGAGTCCATAGAAGAACGTAGCGATTGCGAGGATTGTAGAGACCAGTGCAATCGCAACCAAGAGTAGCCACTGTGTAGGAGCTTGAGGGATCTCTAGCTGGATAGAGAGCCCATAGGCAGTGTAGACAAAAGCCGCACTGCTGATGATGACCGTAGATGCCACCAGTGGGTCGATGCGTTGCATGGCTTTGGTGCCTATGAGGATATACAGAGAGTAGACGACCGCAGCTGTGAGCCCCAAAATGATCCCAATGATATCGCTGTTTTGAAATCGCAGTCCGATGACCAAAATGGCGCCCATGGTGGTCAATCCCAAAGCGAAGATATCTACGCGTTGTATCCGGCTCTTGAGTAGAGCTATAGAGAGGAGTAGTACGATAGCAGGATAGGTGTAGAGTAGGATAGAGGTGAGCGAGGAGCCAATCAGCCCTACCGCAGTAAAATACGAAAAAGCCTGCACGGCATAAAGTATCGCGCCCATAGTAATGAGTATGATGAGTGTTTTGCCACGAGGATAGCGATAGCCACGCCACCAGAGGTAGAGATTGAGCAGTACCGCTGCGATGAGGAAGCGAAAGAGCAGGATGGTCTTGACATCTAGCCCATGGCGGTAGGACCATGTAGCAAAAATAGGCATAAACCCAAAGGAGACAGCAGAGACTACAATCAGCCCAAAGCCAAAGAGCTTGGTGCTCATGGCACTATTCTAAAAAAGGTACTCCCGCTCCCACTGAAAAACCATCCTTTCCTGTCTAGTTCTTCTATCTGTGGATAGGCGATCATAGCAGCAGGGTAGAGGTCGTTGAGTACGACAGGGTCTGCTACGAGCTTGAGTAGTGTTCGAGAGTCGAGGTTCTCCCAGCCAAAAAAGGATGCCAAATCGATGTTGCTAAAGAGATACTTTTTGAATGTTTTGTAGACTTCGGCAGTATCACATCCTATGTCGGGCGTATGTAGTTCTAGATGTAATGGATCCTCAGCAAAGGGCATCACTATCTCTCCAAATCCCTTGACATTGGCAGAGGGGTAGTTATAGACAAAAAAAGGCAGATCAGCCCCCACTTCACTCCCGATATGTGCGAGTGTCTCAGTCTCGATCTTGAGTCCGCACACCTCATTGGCAAGCCGCATAAATGCAGCCGCATCAGAACTGCCACCTCCTAGTCCTGCCTGAGAGGGGATACGCTTCTCTACGACCACCTTGTGTGTGAGAAAGAAGTGTATCAGTATGGGGTTATCCAGATACTTGTTAAGTGCGACAAAGGCTTTGT
>CAZEIN010000104.1:0-3081 GCA_964512425.1 uncultured Sulfurovum sp. | reverse complement strand
AAGTCCTCCAAGTTGCCAGTAGGAAAAAGGTACTCATAGGCCCCTATCAGACTAAAGCACAAGCCCTCAAATCACTAGATGGCGTACGTAGCACTATCCTGCCTGATGCCTTTACGGTAAAAATCTAAAACCCAAATCCCTTGAATGCGATGATAGTGCATAGTCATGAATGTCTATTTTAAGATTTGGGTTTAAAGGCAATCCTATACCGCGTGCCCTCCTCGCTCATCACATGCATCTCTCCTCTGAGTTGATTGGTGACGAGTGTACGTATGAGTTTGAGTCCTAGTGATCTACTCTGTGCATCATAGGTATACCCTCTGCCATTGTCTTCGATGATGAGGGTGGTTTGCTCTTTGTCTTGGGTGAGTGAGATATGGATCTCTCCTCCTTCATGGTCAAAGGCATATTTATACGCATTGGTAATCAGCTCATTAATAATCAAACCCACATAGGCAGACTCCCGTAGTGGGATTGTTGCTTGGATATCCATAGTGATGTTGATATTGTGTTCACTCCTCTCCATGGTTTTTTGTAGGTCAGAGAGCAGTGTCTTGATATAGGAGTGCATATCGATATGAGTGAGATCCTCTCCCACCAAAAGCATACTGTAGGTTTTGGCGATAGCATTGATACGGTTTTCTAGATCGGTGAGTTGCTCTGCGATCTGGGTATCATTGAGTTTGTTGCGTTGCAAGCGTACGATAGAGAGGATGACTTGGAGGTTGTTTTTGACACGGTGGTGTACCTCTTGGAGGAGGAGTCCTTTGGTATCGAGTGCTTGTTTGAGTTGGGCTGTTTTGTGGACGACCTCCTCCTGAACGATCTGCTCTCTGTTGCTAATCTCCTCTATGATCTTCTGGTCTGCTTGGGTTTTCTCCTCTTGGAGGATGCGATAACGATCAGCAAAGGCTAGAGAGAGTACCAATGCCTCTAGTGTGGTACCCAGAATAATCGTATTGGGATAACGGTAGATCAATGTACTCCAGCCCAGTGTTCCCAGAGTCCACACCAGATAGGTGAGCAGAAGAATACCAAAGCCCACGATATAGAGCCTCGCTTCTCTGTTTCCTCTGCGGTAGTAGACAACTGCCGCCCAGAAATTAAACAATGAAGCGAT
Organism: uncultured Sulfurovum sp.; assembly: GCA_964512425.1. GTDB lineage: Bacteria > Campylobacterota > Campylobacteria > Campylobacterales > Sulfurovaceae > JAAXPZ01. Next base: position 1,961 of record CAZEIN010000104.1, on the reverse strand, counting down.
GATATTGAGTGTCACAAAGAGCTTTGCCATCCAGACAATGGTCTCTGGGGAGAGCTGTTCAAGTACGACCAGTATCCATACCTCAATCACCCCCAAGAGGACAATCGCCTGATACCCCCTATGCAGATACATAATCGTACGGCTCTTGAGAAAATGCATCGCAAACAGTGCGGTAGCGATCAACATCAAGCCTACTTTGGGCAGGGCAAGTTTTTTCTCCAGCTCCACCCACTCTAGAGGCAAATATACTTGACTAAACCCCATATAACCTATCTGCTGATAGAGCACCGCAAAGAGATAGAAACTATAATAGAGATAACTCCTGTCTCTGGTATAGAGTGAGAGTACAAAGCTATAGATCATGAGCCCGAAGATCACACCTAGTAGCAGGATTTTGATCATCTGCTCTCTACGATCTGCCTTGCGGTAGGTTTTCTCTCTTTCTAGTGTCACCCCAAAAAGCATTGGCGACCAAGAGGATTTGACCTTGAGAAAAAAGACTCTCTTGACATGAGGAGGCAGTTTGATACGCACAAAAGGATAAAGCGTATCTTGGAATCCCTTTCTGTAACTGACCCCTCGATACCCCACTCTCCTGCCGTTACGTTGGTAGAGTGTGATATCTTCAAGCCTAGAAGATTGTATCACGAGGATACGGTGTTGCATACGGTTGCTACTGTTTTCCAATACGAACCTGAGCCAGACAGTATCCTGCGATACTCCTGTGTGAACCTGTGGCTCATCATAGGGTTTCCAGAGACGATTTTGGCGTATCTGTCGCAGGGTCATCCCCTCTGAATCAAGATAGATAAAACTATGCTCCAGTAGAGAGATTTTATCTGCTGATGTGCTATCAACGGCACTCCCCCAAATCAATCCAGAGGCTACAAAACAGAGTAAAAAAAGTTGGCGTAAGTATTTCATACCCCTATCATAGCCTAAAAACATTTCAAAATCATTTCTATTTCGGGATTTGGGTTTTGTCTGGATTATGCGATTTTGAACACATACCCCTCTTTGGCATGTGTAGCGATAAACCTATGTTTGAGCTTGTTACGCAGTCGACTCATGAGTATGCGTCTGGCATTGTCATTGGTAGGGTACTCTGGCCATACTGTGTGCTCTATCAGCTCATAGGAGAGTAGTTGATTTGGACGTTCCAGAAATAGTAACAAAAGGTCTCTCTCTTTTTTATTGAGAGAAACTGGTTGATCATTATGCAACAGTTCTGCATGGACTGTATGAAAACTAAACTCATGGTCTAGCTGGATAAGCACGTTATCAGTAGAGAATAGAGTAGAGCGTCTGAGCCCTATTTTGATAGATGCGAGCAGCTCGCGTTGATTAAAGGGCTTGGTCAGATAGGCTACTGGCTCTGTCTCTATAGCTTTATCGATGGTGGCTATATCTATATAGGAGGTGAGGAAGATGATAGGCAGGTCTTTGACTGCTTTTATCCTCTTGCTGGCTTCTATGCCATTACTCTCGATGAGTGATATATCCATGAGTATCAGATCCACCTCTCGTGTCGTAGCTGTTTCAAATGCACACGCTGCATCTGCACATATTTTCTCTACACGATACCCTTCATCCATGAGGTACTCTTCGATCTCCATTGCTACGATACTCTCATCTTCTACAATCAAAATATTTGCACTCATTCTGCCATCCTCATAAATTCTTAAACCCAAATTATGCAATAGAATTGCCAAATATCCTACTGATGCTTGGTTCATGGGTATTTGCAGCGTATCTGAGGTGCACCCAAAGGTGCATCGATGTATACGCTGTGAATACCCATGAACCAATGATCTGTGGGAGATTGGTAATCTCTATTGCATAGTTTGGGTTAATGATTATACTAAAAAAATGTGGCAAAAATGTGGCAAAAGTCAATCCCAAATCCCAAAATAGACTTCTTTGAATGCGATAATAGTGCACAGTCATGAATTTCTATTTCG
>CAZEIN010000103.1:0-4721 GCA_964512425.1 uncultured Sulfurovum sp. | reverse complement strand
CCCTAAACTTGCTGCAATAAGTGCTGTTTTAATCAGTGTACTTTTCATCTAGAATCTCCCTCTATCTAAATCTTCGCCCATGATGCCCGTAGGCTTGAGTAGCAGTACAAATATCAAGAAGAAGAAGGCAAAGGCATCTTTGTACCCTCCTAATTCTGGAAACAGTGCCACAACAAAAATCTCGGTAAAGCCAAGTATAAACCCACCAAGTACGGCACCTGTTACCGAGCCTATCCCGCCAAGTACGGCGGCTGCAAAGGCTTTGAGCCCCACAATGATACCCATAAGAGGATCAATAGAGGGATAACTAATGGCATAAAAGATACCACCTACTGCTGCCAAAGCAGAGCCCAATCCAAAGACGATACTAATAATATAGTCTGCATTAACTCCCATTAATTTTACAGTGGGTATATCAAAAGCAAGAGCACGGATTGCCATGCCGTACTTTGTCTTATAAAGTACCCAAAGTACACCACCGAGAATGAGTACAGTAACGATGGGGATCACGATGACCATCAGTGGCAAGATAACTTCACCTAGCGTGAAAGAGGTAGTAAGATACTCGGGTGCTGGGAAAGCCTTAGGAACACCGCCAAAAAGTACATTAAAGAGGTTTTCCAAGAAAAAACTGATACCAATTGCAGTGATGAGGAGGGAGATCTTTGGGGCCTCTCTGAGTGGTTTATAGGCAATTTTATCTGTCATGATACCTACGAGTACAGATCCTGTGATACCTGCAAGTACAGCTATAGGGAATGGTAGGCCTACAGAAGATGCCAAGTAGACAAAAAATGCACCTACCATCATGATGTCACCATGTGCAAAGTTGATGAGACGGAGTGTCCCATATACCATTGTGTAACCAATAGCGATTAGAGCATACATACTGCCCAAACTGATGCCATTGACAAGTTGTTGTAGAAAGGTAGAAAAATCCATTCTAATCCTCTTTCTTGTTGAAATTGTTACCCATTATAGTCCACTTGCCTAAGGAGAAGTAAACTAGAATAAGAAACAGAGTTTGATTGTTTTCCCGAGATATGCCTCGGGAAAAATTGAAAGTAACAGCTGGTTATGGATTTACAGTTGTCTTATAAGCAAATTTGCCATCTTTTACAGCATTAACAACTGCTGATTTGACGGCATCTCCACCTTCATTGATAGTGATTACACCAGTGATACCTTTGTAGCCTTTTGTGCCACGGAGGTTAGTGTTGATACACTCTTTGTCATCGGAACTTTTTCCTGCATCAATACATGCATTCATTGCTGCAAGGATCATACCGTAACCATCTGCTGCCAATGCACCCATTGAGTCAGCTGGCTTATTGTATGCTTTGTGGAATGCATCTACGTATGCTTTTGCTTCAGGAGTGCTTGCTGCTGCTTCATTGAAGTGGTCTGTATACATGAATCCTTCTGCTGCTTTTCCACCGATAGAGACTAACTCAGGGAAACCAACGCCATCTGCACCGATAAATGGAGTATCGATAGCCATTGCTCTAGCTTGCTTGACCATCAATGCTGCTTCTGGATAGTAGCCTGTAAATGCGATAATCGCAGGCTTTTCTTGTTTGATAGTAGAGACTTGTGCATTGAAGTCTTTGTCTCCAGAACTGAGAAGTACAGTTTTGATGATTTTACCACCTGCTGCCTCATAGGCCTTTTTAAATGCTTTAGAGAGACCTACGGAGTAGTCTTGTTTAGCATCAGTGACTACAACAGCAGTTTTCATACCATTATCAATCGCATATTTTGCCATTACTGCACCCTGGAATGGGTCGATGAAACAAGCACGAGTCACATAGCTTTTACCCTTGGTTACTCTAGGGTTGGTTGAGGCATGTGTGATCATAGGTGTTTTTGCTTTGTCAGCTACTGGAGCCATCGCCATAGAAATACTAGATGCTACTTCCCCTAAGATAACAGATACACCATCTTTATTGATGAGTCTCTTGACAGCGGTTGCTGCTTCTGCTTTGTCACCTCTGTCATCCAATACTATAATCTTGACAGTATCGCCATTTTTAAGTGTTTTATTCTGTGCATAGGCAATATCGAGTCCACCTTTACTGGTTTGACCAAAGGCTGCGATGGGTCCTGTAAGTGGAAGTACAACTCCGATTTTTACCTCTTTGGCAATTGCCATAGTGCTCATGAGAGCAGCTGCAGCTACAATGCTTAGTGCTTTATTCATATGTTCTCCTTAAGAATTTGATTAAGATTAATCATACCAGCTGGATACTTTTGTTAAACTTATAAGTCTTAGATTGTAACAAAAATGACACTAAGCATTTACTTTTTTGTTACACCAGTAGTTTTTTGACGATTTGATTGATGCGTCCACCATCTGCTCGACTACCAACCTCTTTTTTGGCTGCACCCATGATTTTCCCCATATCTTGCATCCCTTTGGCATCAACAGTTGTGATGATTTTCTGTAGTATAGCTTGGAGCTCTTCGTCACTGAGTGGCTCAGGGAGGTAGCTTCGGATGAGGGCTAGCTCCACTTTTTCTTTACTTGCGAGATCCTCTCTGCCTGCTTCTCTAAATTGTGTGATGCCATCTTCTCTCTGTTTGGCGTATTTCATGAGGATTTTCTCTACATCTGCATCAGTAAGCTCTCTCCGTTCATCTACCTCTAGTTGTTTGATAACGGTTTGGATATTACGCAATGTATCTCTCTTGGCTGTCTCTTTGGCGCGCATGGCTGCCTTGATATCTGCTTTGATCTGTTCTTTTAGGCTCATTCTTCCTCTCCTTGGTCTTTTGCAGAATTATACACCTATCTTGATAGTTTTTGGTTTACCCCAAATCTCGAAATAGAAATTCATGACTGTGCGCTATCATCGCATTCAAGGGCTTCGCGTAAAACCATCATCGAACCTTGGGCGCGACTCAAATTTTACACAAACCCCTTGAATACGAGCATAGCACATATTCAGAGAATTCTATTTCGGGATTTGGGGTTGACTAAAGCAGAAAAATACTATCATTCCAATATAGATAAAGGGATAATCATGACATCATTTCAGCTACTCTTGATGATTGTATCAGGTGTTATATTTTATATGTTTTTTAAACAACTTTTTAGTGGTTCTCACCCCAAACGTGGTGTAGATTTTGAAGCCAAAGTAGCAGATGAACAGCTAGGGGGTATCTCTCGTCCTGACAAAACATTTTCTCAACCTACCGTGCCCATTGGGAGAATAGAAACACTTCATGCCAATGCAGATGAAGCGGTAGAAAAAGGTGATTACGAAGAGGCTAAAAAAGCATTAGGTAGTGCTTTGATTTTGGATGGAGAGCGTATCGATACACTCTACAAACTAGCCTATGCACATCTCAATACTGAGGAGCACCAAGAGGCGAAAACCTATTTGGAAAAACTACTCATGTTAGATGAGAGACATGATATGGCACATGCTATGTTGGCAAATGTTTCACATCAACTGGGAGCAGAGGAGATGGCTGTTTCTCATCACCTGAGTGCTATTGAGCTAGATAACACCTATGCACCGCACTATTTTAACTATGCTAATACGCTTTATGATCTTGGCAAGCAAAAGGAGGCGTTAGAGGCATACCAGCAAGCCTATCGTCTAGATGACTCTTTGGATGCAGCCAAAGAGATGATTAGAAAATTATCGGAGTGATACAATGATGAGTCAATGTTTTATTATGCAAGATGCCACAGAAGATATCCTACTCAAAGTTACCAATGTCTGTGCAGTCTGCTATAGTGATATTCATGTAGGCGATACGATACATTATGATACTCAAAAGTACCACTATGTTTGTCAATCTTGTCAAGAAGAGCAGTGTGCACAGATGGATGCTCAGTGTGAGATTGTCGAGGATGATGAGGGTGGGCTTTTCTGCTAATGTGCATCACTGGATAGATTATCCATGGCACATCCTATACGTTGTTGATATACCCAATGGCATTGAGATAACTTAGTCCATTCATTTCTACTCCTCTGTATGCAATATCAAACGCAGTACCATGATCTACAGAAGTTCTCAAAATAGGCAAATTCAAACTCACATTAATTCCTTCATCAAAGTAAAGTGCCTTGAGTGGAGCCAATCCTTGGTCATGGTACATGGCGATGTAGTGGGTGTATTTTTCTCTAGTATGTGGTGTAAATGCCACATCAGGTACCAGAGGATCACTGTAGGTCGGGGTGTCTTCTCCCCGACAATAATGAGGATTAATCATCACATTTACAGTATCTATGGCCTTTTGAATGATTTGTTCCTCATCTCCTAGCACACCATCATCTCCTGCATGAGGATTGAGTCCGAGTACGGCTACGGTAGATTTTGGTTTGGCTGTATGGTAGAAGTCGATTAAAAACCGTGTCAAATCTTTTTCATTGATACTACTTGCTACCGCGTTGAGGGGTATATGTTCAGTAAAAAGTGCTACATACATGTGCGGACACCCTAGCATCATAATCGCTTCTGCATCAAAAAAATCACGTAGTGCATCGGTATGCCCTTTATAGGATACACCTGATAACTCCCAAGCTTTTTTATGGATGGGGAGGGTGCAGATAGCATCTACCCTATGCTCCTTGGCAAGTGTTACTGCTTTGACAAAAGAGGCATAGGCGTATGCACCACTCTCCTTGGTTACCTCTCCTGCTTCGATGTTAAAAGCGGGAGAGACAGCATCTATGGTTTGGAAATCATCAGGGATATGAAGATTGAGT
>CAZEIN010000102.1:0-5103 GCA_964512425.1 uncultured Sulfurovum sp. | reverse complement strand
TTTTGAAGGTGACAAAAGTAAAGATAAAAAACTTAGAACAGTCAATGGCTGGAAAAATGCTGGTCTTCCATACAGCTATACATTTAACAAAGATCTCTATATTTTAGAGAGATAATCTCTCTGCTGACACTTCAGGAATTTTCTGGAGCTGTCAACTATGCTTCTTATACCAAATCAAAATACAATAGTATACCCCAAGAGTATCAATCATAAACCCCAAATGATGTATGTTTACTACTCTGAAAACTCCAATTCATTGTAGGCATCAAAGATATTACGCTTGTTTAATTCTTTATACAAGGCTTTTTCCTTAAACTCTGGAAGCGAGACTGCTTTGGTGACTTCATCTGCACCGATCTCATCATCTACTGCTTTGCCTACACGCTCTTTGAGGAGTTTAAAATAAAGAGAGGACTCATCGAGTGCATGTGTGTCTATCACTAGCCCATGCCCAGGAATGAGTACCCTCCAGCCTGTCGCGTGAATCATTTTGTGTGCTTCTAGCTCACCGAGTACAGAGCCATCCCTATTGGAGGAAATTCTGCCATTCATGACCAGATCACCAGTAAAGACCACCTTTTCATCTGCAAAATAGGTAAAAATATCTTCATCTGTGTGAGCCTTGGTACCCACTGGGGTGAGAATGATCTTTTTATGGCCTATGGAGAGCGTGGTTTTTTGTTTGATAATCGTATCCAATTTGACGATTGTGGTGCCCTTGAAAATTGCTGGAGAGGTCATTCTCTGGATTCTCGTCTCATCGCCTGCCTTGTAGCTCTTTTGCTGTAGTCCTGTACCTATGAGTGTGGCATTGAATGCCTCTTTGTAATAGCTATTTCCTTGCCAGTGGTCATCATGATAATGACTGTTGATGACAGTTTTTACAGGGAGTTTTGCTATATTGAGCATCGCTTCATAAGACTGTTGTGCAAACTGATAGGTGGGTCCACTATCTACCACAACATAGCTCTTATCTGTTTTGATATAGCAACTGTTTGACATGTGCCCACCATTGCTTGGGGAAGGGGCTTCTAGCTTGCCAAAAAAACACCAGACGCTAGGGCTTACTCGCTTTGGTTTGAGTTTATAGTCAAATGCCCAGAGTGCTTGGGTGGCTAGGGTTACAGCGATTGTTAGTGTATATATTCGATTAATATGGTGTGGCATTGATCCATCCTCCTATTTGTCTCTCTATGACTTGTGCGATGCCTGCTTGTACGTAGGTCACATTGTCTATAAAGTCTTTTTCTGTCCATTTCATAGTCTCCATAGTGTTTCGACATCCTATAAAATCAACCTCATACTCCATGAGGGAGCGGATACGACTGAGTGTATGTTTGTCGTAATCCTTTTTCAGTGTACGCATCCCTGGGCCGTAGGCGATGACTTCTACTTTGAGTGTGTCGCTGGGGTAATCCTTGAGGAGGTTATAGATTGTGCCTAGCATGTGGTTCACCTCTTTGACATCAGACATATTCAGCTTCATGATGATTTGACGTGGCGCATCAAAGCTAGGTTTTGGCTCACTGTATCGCATTCCAGCGGTGAGCATAAGCGAGGAAACGATAAACAACCAGAGTATTTTTATCATAGGCATAAATACCTCCTTTTATTTGGAAATATGGACAATTTGGTTTTTGGTGATGACGCCACCATCAAGTATCTCACAGTAGACACCTCTATGATACTGCACCAGTTCAGGTAATCGCTCATCATAGACAGAGAGATGTTTGCATACGCTACAACTCTCTGTGATACGTAACTGTGCATCACCAATACCAATAATCATATCTTCTGTAAAATCATGAGGGTCAAAATCTGTCAAGAGATTTTCCCCAAAGCTACCTGAGATGAGGTTGATACCATGCTCTTTGGCAATGTCATAGGCTTTTTTACCTACGATCATCACTGTCTTGGAGAGGTCTTTTCCTGCATAACGATCATGCTCTATCCCGTGACCTTGGATGAGATTTAGGTGGGAGACAGAAGGTCGTAGAATAGTTCCGCTCTTTTCTTTGGCACTGAATACTCCCAATACATTACCAATAATGATCATTTATTTTCCCTTGTTTTTTGCATGTTCATTGAGTATGAGCGTAAAATCTTTGAGATTCCAGCTTCCTGGAAAATTGCTGATTAGCTTCCCTTTTTTAGAGACAAAGAAAAACGTAGGCGTCACGCCCTTAAAAGATTTTTTGAGACCAAAAGGGAGCTTTGTTTTATCTATATCGACCTCAACAAAGAGAAAATCCTTCTCTAGAAGAGTTTGTATTTTATTGGTACTGATGACCTCCCGTTTCATTTTTTTACAAAAATGACAATCCGCAGTAGAGGCCTCAATGATAATTATTTTATTCTCTTTTTGTGCATCCGCCAAGAGTTGCTGCACATTATAGTTTTTTGTTAGTTTTTTTTCTACTTTAGGCTGAAGCTTTTGTCTCATCTTCTTGTATTGCATGAAAAATTGTGCTACATGCAGTATCTCTTCTTCGGTTACTTTTCCTTTTAGAGATGTTTTTGTATCATAGTATTTCATAAAGCTAGGATCACACACCGTATTCTCAGGATTCGGATCAAAAAGATAGTCTTTGAGAAACTCTTCGATCTCCATCTCTTGCATCTCTGGATCATCTTTATCTCCTATATGGGTAGGACTATCTATCAGTGCATAGGCAAGCATATTGACAGAGGGAGCTTTCATATTGAGTAAGGTATTGTGCTTGTTGAAAAAATTATCTTTGAGAATCTTGGAAGGTACAAAATCACTATGACATGAGGAGCATTTCTCTTGAAATAGTATTTTTCCCTCTTGATAACCAGCGTGAATCATTGTAGACAATGTGATAGAGAGGAGCGATAGAAGATGAAATATTTTCATGATGTGTCCTTGTAAAATTTTTAACTACAAAAATCTATTTTGCAGTTAAAAACCTTACTGCCAGATACAAGTCAGGAGGCAGTATCTGGCAGGGGTATATCCTGAGTGTGATCATAGAAATCCTAGACAAGAATGCCTGGGTTTCCTTTGATGCCGAGAATATCTGGGGCATCGACTTTGTAGTCTTTGCCAATATGCTTGATATTTTTGAGATAGGTCTCTACGGTTTCCCATACTGGTTCACCTGGAGAGACAGAACCTACAGTTGACCAGCCAGAAACTTTATATTTCTTGCTAGCTTCAATTGGTTTACCATTTGAGAGTCGTATGTTGGTAATACGACTACCCATTTTGGCTTTAGGGTCGATAGTATAAGAGATACCAGCCGTACGCACCATATCGCCACCTTGCTGATAGAACGGATCTTCATTAAAGAGGTTATCGGCCACATCTTCGAGTACAGCTTTGACTGTTTTACCATCCATCTCTTTGAGGTAGGTTTCAGGGTAGGTCATCGCTGTCTGCGTAGCGAGATCATCAAAAGTAATATCTTGACCTGGTATCAGTGTGGTTCCCCACCTAAATCCAGGAGAGAGAGATAGATCTGCACCCTTGACATCTCTGAGCGCATCACAGATGATTTGGTCCCAACTACCGTTGAAGTTTCCACGTCTAAAGAGCATCATTTCTGTAGTACCTATGACTCTATTGAGGTCTTTTTCAAATGGCTTTCTGACATCTGCGATATACTTTTTCATTGTCTTGTCTTCAGGGATAAGATCAGAGAAGATAGGCAGAAGTGTAAACTTGAAATCCACAATCTTGCCTTTTTGGATATCGAGGTCAAGCACATTGAGGAATTTACCATTAGAGCCGGCATTACAGATATACGTGACACCTTTTTTATTCTTGGCTGGATAGGCCTCTGGTACACCATCATGTGTGTGACCACCCATGATAAAATCGATACCTGTGACCACTTGCCCCATTTTTTTATCTACATCATAGCCGTTGTGTGAGAGGACAATAACTGCATCAGGTTTTTCATTTTTACGAATCTCATCGACGAGTTCTTGCATAGGATCAGCGTCGATACCAAATGTCCAGTCAGGGATGTTTCTCTGTGGATTGGCAATAGTGGTATAGGGGAATGCCTGACCGATAATAGCGACACGTGCATTGCCCATTTTTTTGATAGTATAGGGTTTGAATGCAAGTCCACTATCTTCATCATAAGAAGGTGCCCCATCAAAGAGTGCATCCTCTTTGACATGAATATTTTGTGCGAGGAACTCTGCATCTAGTGCCTTGACATTATCGAGTACTTCTTGTGCTTTGTAGGTGAACTCCCAGTGACCAACTGCGATATCCACACCGAGTAGGTTCATCGCACCTACCATGTCTTTGCCGCGTGTTTGGAGGGATGTCCAGCTTCCTTGCCATGTGTCTCCACCATCGAGCAGGAGGGTTTTTTCTTTTCCAAAACTATTTTTGAGGAAGTCTACGACAGTTTTAATCTGTGCAAAACCACCAACTCTGCCCATTGCTTCAGCATGTTTTTCAAAGTTTAGACAGGTGTAGGCATATTCTAGTCTCTTGTTCCCTTTGATGCCAAAATAGTCCATCAGAGGCTCTCCGACAATATGTGGAGGCTTGCCGTAGTTATCGAAGAATCCCAGGTTGACACTAGGCTCCCTAAAATAGACAGGCAGTAGCTGTGCATGGCTGTCTGTCATGTGCATCAATCTGACATTACCAAAGCTCTTGAGTTTATAATAGTCCTCTTGTCTTCCGGTATCTGTCATTCGTGTATGAGAGTTGGCAAATACAGGAGCAGCCCCTAGGACTGCCATCATGTAGACAAACTCTCTTCTACTCATTTTACTCATATCTATTTTCTCCTAATACTTATAGCCATCACCAGGAACTGCTAATCTCCAAGTATCTTCTGCTTCGACCTTTTGTTGCAAGCCACGAATAGCAAAACTACAGGCTCTCCACGCAGCATAGTCAGTAGCAAACTTCTGCTTTTTGACCTTGCCTTTTTTCTTATATTCTAGTGTCACTTCTTTCTGTTTGGCTTTGGCCGCTGCAGTGGTGGTCTTGATATAGTTGCTATTGGTGACACCGAGTCTTTTGAACTCAACTCCTAGCTTGATCGCTTCAGCATTATATTTGGCGGCAGTTGCCAAAACGGTATCGATACCGTTTTCTTTTACATCACA
>CAZEIN010000101.1:0-2902 GCA_964512425.1 uncultured Sulfurovum sp. | reverse complement strand
CATTGGTCTGGATCGCATTGATCACTTCTCTGGGAGGTATGTTGGCATCTTATCTGGTAGGTATCAAGCTCCCAGGGCTCGAATACGAGAACCAAAAGGTAGAAGCAGCCTACCGCAAACAGCTGGTCTACTCAGAGGATGACACTGTCTACAGAGAGCTACCTACGCTTTTTGAGCTCTTTACAGGGCTCAAACGCAACTACTTTCGTATGTTCAACCACTACTCCTACTTTACGCTTTGGAGTGCGATGTATGGGCAGGTGATGATCATCGTACCATACCTACTGATGGGCCCTTCACTTTTCGCTGGTGTGGTAGCACTGGGGGTAGTCACACAGACAGGTAATGCCTTTGGCAAGGTCAACGACAGCTTCTCCTACCTCATAGACCACTGGACAGAGATCACCAAGTTTATCTCCGTAATCAAGCGTTTGAGAGAGTTTGAGAGTCATTTGATCCCTGAGAAAACGTAGGTAGCCCTTTCTCGTTCTCATCTGTCCTGAGACTGTGAAAGCACTTCGTCATTCCGTGCTTGACACAGAATCTAGGGCTCAAAGTGCAAGACGATACGATAAATGCACCAAAAGAAGCTTTGTAATGAAATTTATACCAAATCAAAATACAATAGTATACTTCAAGGAGCATCATCGTGAGTAGCTGTAAAATGTATAGAATGCATTACTAGCCATAGCTAATTCAAATTCTATATATTTTGCAGATGCTTGTGAGGATGTTTTTTGGGTGTATTATTAGATTTTGATTTGGTATAAGTGTTTCATTTTGTCCTCCTTCAGTATAGCAGATAACAGTGATACGAGAGTGATATTTGACTATAATGTGTCAAAAAGATGGAGGCTCACATGCTTATCAATTTCCAAGAAAAATCTCCCACACAACGCTATCATCTCATGACCAATGTTATCGTCCCTCGTCCTATCGCATGGGTGGTGACTGAGGGCGAGATAGCAGGGGAGGCAGTGACCAATATCGCTCCATTTTCCTACTTTACTGCGATCTCCTCTGAGCCTGCTGCTGTGCTGATCTCGATAGGACATCGCCCCGATGGTAGCCCCAAAGACACCCTACGCAACCTCAGAGATACCAAAAAGTGTGTGATCTGTATCGTAGATGCAGATCATTTCGAGCCTATGCATCTGAGTGCAGAGAGCTTGGATGCCAGCCAGAGTGAGCTAGAGTATCTAAGTATCCCTACGCAAAAAGTCCTAGAGGGCTACCCTCCGATGCCCACAGGAATCAAAGCCGCCATGTTTGGCACCTACCGCCAAGAGGTCGATCTACCAGGCAGCAAAACCATCCCCGTCATCATAGAGATAGCACATCTCTATGTAGATGAAGCGATTATCTCCGATACAGACAAGATGAAACTCTCCTTTGATGCCATTGCCCGCATGGGTGGCGACTATCGTGTGCTAGGGGAGATGTTATTACTCCCTCAATGAATCATACCAAATGCTGCATCCAAGTTAGACCTTATACCAAATCAAAATACAATAGTATACTTCAGGGAGCATCATCGTGAGTAGCTTTGAAATGCATAGAATGCAGTACTAGCCATAGCTAATTCAAATTCTATATATTTCGCAGATGCTTGCGAGGATGTTCTTTGTGGTATATTATTGGATTTGGATTTGGTATAATATGCTATAATAGCCTATCAAAACAAAGGAGAAATGATGTCAAAAGTAGTCAAAGTCATAGAAGTGCTATCTCAATCAGACAAGAGCTGGGAGGATGCAGCAGCATCGGCGGTCAAAGCAGCGAGCAGATCTATCAAGCATATCAAATCCATCAATATCACCAACATGAGTGCCAAGATAGAGGGTGACAAAATCGTCAAATACCGCATCAATGCAAAAATCTCTTTCCTCATTGGCAAGAAAAAGTAGCCCAATAAATACCCTCAGCCTAGTATCTTGGCTCCTAGCACCTCTATGAGTGCTAGTGGGTTTAGCTGTAGTTGTAATCCTCTCACACCCGCACTCACAAATATTTTCTCATGCCCCAAGGCACGTTTATCGATATAGGTTGGAAATAGCTTTTTCATCCCCAGTGGTGAGCAGCCCCCTCGTACATAGCCTGTGATTTTGAGTAGCTCTTTCATGGGGAGCATGGTGCATTTTTTGCATCCAGCCGTGGAGGCTAGGGCTTTGAGGTTGAGCTCTCGGTCTCCTGAGATGACTGCGATGATAGGGTGGTGGTGCTCATTGAGTGTGACGAGGGTTTTAAATAACACAGCGGGTGCTACTCCTAGACTCTGAGCCACATGCGAGACACTCAAATCCTCTGCATCTACAGGATAGTCATGTAGTGTATAGGGGAGTTTGTGGCGATCTAGGATTCTGGCTGCATTGGTTTTTTTCATCCCAAATTATACAATAGAATTGCCAAATATCCTACTGATGCTTGACTCATGGGAATTCACAGCTATGTAGCGATGCACTATAGCTAATTCAAATTCTATCTATTTTTCAGATGCTTGCGAAGATGCTCTCTGGGGTGTATTGTTGGATTTGGATTTGGTATGACTCTCTGTTGCCAGAGATAGAGTATAGTGCTGATGCCTGAGCTCCTCAATACCATGAACATCACCATGATTTGATAGCGTACTGCGATGATGGGATCCACTCCAGAGAGAATCTGCCCAGTCATCATACCAGGGAGTGAGACCAGCCCTACAGCCAAAAAGGAGTTGATCTGCGGTATGAGAGAAGCTCTAAAAGCCACTGCTCTGGCGTGCTCATAGTCTGAGGAGTTACGCTCCTTTTCAAACCGCTCTGCAACCAGTGAGACGGCATTCATGCAGTTGGCATAGAGCATCCCTGCGATGGGGATGATGTAGCGTGGCTGGGCAAAGGAGTCAATCTCTAGCACAAAATAGAGT
>CAZEIN010000100.1:0-2837 GCA_964512425.1 uncultured Sulfurovum sp. | reverse complement strand
TGCCCCAAAGGTCAGATTATGCATGAGAGGAGATTTGGAATGAGAAACGGGGTTGCCGAAAATGGCAAAGTATTTTTTTGGCATTATTTTAGAGCATCTCCATCTCTTGAAGTGTCACCATGAGTGCATTGAGCTTGTTTTGTACCTCATAATACTCTAACTCAGGCACAGAATCAGCTACCACTCCTGCACCAGCTTGGAGTGTGATGCGGTCTGGTTGGATGAGGGAGGTGCGGATAGCGATGGCTGAATCCATGTCACCTGTAAAGGAGAAATACCCCACACTACCGCTATAAAATCCTCGTTTGAGTCCCTCAAATTTGGCGATAAGCTCCATCGCCTTGATCTTGGGGGCTCCCGTCATCGTGCCTGCGGTAAAGGTCGCTCGAAAGAGGTCAAACATATCTTTGTCTGCATCGATTTGGGCTACGACATCTGAGACCATGTGCATGACATGGGAGTACTTCTCTACACGCATGACCTCTGGCACCGTTACCGTACCCGTCTGAGCGACTCTGCCTACATCATTGCGTCCTAGATCGATCAGCATGAGGTGCTCTGCACACTCTTTGGGGTCACACAGCATCTCCTGCTCCAGCTCATCGTCTTGTTGCTTGGTTTTACCTCGCTTGCGTGTGCCTGCGATGGGGCGTAGGAGTATCTCGCCATCTGTGAGTCTCACCATCACCTCTGGGCTAGAACCACAGATAGAAAAATCCTCAAACTCCAACAAAAACAGATAGGGAGAGGGGTTTTTAGATCGCAACACGCGATAAAAGCTCAATGGGTCTATCTGCCCCCTCTGCGTATAGCGATTGGAGGGGAGCATCTGAAACACATCTCCTGCTCGGATATGCTCTTTGGCTTCTAGTACGATCTGTTCAAAGCGTTCCTTGGAGAGTGCGAACACTCCCTCTCCATCGAGAATCACAGGCTGTATAGTCAATGGCTTATGAGCCTTATCCAGCAAAGCAACCACTGCATCCACCATCTCTGGATACAGATCATCTGGATCGATAATCGTCAGCGTAGCACTCTTGTGTGAAAATCCTATGAGCAGCTTGGGTCTGATCATATCAAAATCAGGTGTCTGCAATGTATCCTCAAGCCCATCCATAAAGTACCGCAAAGTAGGCTCAAAGACCTTGACCATATCATAGGCGATATACCCAATAAACCCATCCGTATAGCCAAAACCTGCCTGCTCAGCCATGTTTAAATAACGGTCTTTATCTATCTTGGCATAATAGTCTTGGAGGAAGGTAAAGGGATCATCATCCAGCAGGTGTTTTTGCCCTGCTTGGTCTCTATATTCTGTTTGATTGTCTTGGTATTTGATCTGTTCTCTCGCACCAATGGCGATGAAGCTAAAGTTCCCATCACTACTGTTAACCACACTCTCAAAAAGCATGGTGATCTCATCTGTAAAAATCTCTTTGAGCTCTCCATAGAGGGCTACAGGGGTCAGCTGGTCAAACAGTATGGTCTTGATCATTATTTCTGCTTCACCACAAAGCCAGCAATACCTATAGAGCTATTGACATCCGAGAGAGCTGCTTTTGCCTCAGCATAGGAGCCATAAGGCCCTACACGTACCCGTCTGGTTTTCTCATTTTTATGTATGACGTAGGTTAGTCCTGCATTTTCAACTTTTTTGAGAAACTTGGGGTTAGGATCTCTGTTAAACGCACCAATCTGGATAAAATAGGTAGGTTTCCCTTTTGCAAAAAGTGCCTTAGGCTTTGGTGTTATTTTTGGTTTTTGGTTTTTTATGATCTTTGGCTTTTCAGATATTTTTGGTTTGGATTTTACTTTGGGCTTGGCTGGCTTGGTAATAATGGGTTTTTTAGATTCAACAGGTTTTTTTATGACTTTAGGAGGTTGCTTTTGGGGTAATTTTTCTTTTGTTATAGGTGCGAGGTCATTGGCATGCTTCTCTATTTTTGCTGGATTCATTGGGATTAAGTCTGGGCTCACAAAAGTTGTTTGATTCTCTTCAGACAAATCAATACCCTCTCCTGAAGTATCCATAATCATTTTAGAGAGCAGTATACCAACCAGTAGTATAATCACAATTAGAGCGATGATAGCAAGTAGGCTTTTGGATTTTTTAGTTGTGGGAGAGGGCTCACCAATGATAAGGTCATCTAAACTATGTTCATTCATTTTCTAACTCCTTAGTTCATCGAGATTGATTATATCAAAACTAATGTTAGTGTAGTATTAGTTGATATGATTTAATATAAATATAGATATTTAGCAATTCTATTCTCCCTTGAGTGCCATATGTACCGCAATTGCCTGTCTATGCTCAGCCACATCATGGCACCTGATGATATGGGCTCCGTGTGCTAGGGCCTTGAGGTGGATAGCCAGTGTGCCAGGTAGTCTTTGCTCTGTGGGTGTGGAGATGATATGGTTTATCATTGATTTTCTGCTAGCTCCTATGAGTAGCTCACAACCAAACTGCTGAAAATGCTGTAGGTTTTGAATCAAGGTGAGGTTATGCTGGAGTGTTTTGCCAAAACCTATCCCCACATCGAGAATCAGTTGCTCTCTAGAGAGCCCTAGTCTCTCGCAGTGCGCGATCCTCTCCTCGAAAAATTGGCTTACCTCTAGCATAATATCCCCATAGGAGGGGTTTTGCTGCATCGTTTGTGGGGTGCCTTGCATATGCATGATACAGAGTTTGGCATGGTGGAGTTTGGCCAGTTTGATGATCGTATCATCAGCTGCTCCCGTGATATCATTGACCAGTCCAAACCCACTCTCCAGTGCATAGGAGACCACCTCTGGCGTATGGCTGTCTATACTAAAGAGTATCTGCTCATGGAGTT
>CAZEIN010000099.1:0-1995 GCA_964512425.1 uncultured Sulfurovum sp. | reverse complement strand
TCGTCTCAAACGAATCCGACACATACTTCACAAACACCATCCCCAGCACCACATGCTTATACACAGCCGCGTCAAGTGAAGGGAGGAGCTTGTTGGCCGATGTCCACAGTTTCTTTTCCAATTTTTTTAAAAAGTCTTGCTCGCTCATGCCATGCTATCCTTGTCCTGGGTGTGAGTAGGTATTTTAGCGTAAAGATTATCTATTTTTGTTTTTGC
Source organism: uncultured Sulfurovum sp. (assembly GCA_964512425.1). Classification (GTDB taxonomy): domain Bacteria; phylum Campylobacterota; class Campylobacteria; order Campylobacterales; family Sulfurovaceae; genus JAAXPZ01. The sequence goes on along the minus strand of CAZEIN010000099.1, from coordinate 1,779 downwards.
TATAATACGCTTCACTATAACTATCAGGAATAACCATGGAAGATTTTCTCAAAAAAGCCAAAGCTAGTAGTGCTGCGATCGCAGCACTGAGCGGTACACAAAAACGAACGATTCTCGAAGCGATGGCGGATGCGATTGATGCGGGGAGTGATGCGATCATCGCTGCCAATGTGACCGATATGCAGTATGCTGTAGCAAATGGCATTTCGGAGGCACTACAGGATAGATTGATGCTCGATGCCAGTAGGATCGCTGGTATCGTCAGCTCTCTGCGAGAGATTGCATCTCTGCGTGAGCCTGTGGGCAAGGTACTCGATGGCTGGTACACTGATGCAGGATTCAAGGTCGAAAAGGTCTCTGTGCCTATCGGTGTGATTGGGGTCATCTATGAGTCTAGACCCAATGTCACAGCGGATGTAGGAGCACTCTGTTTCAAGAGCGGCAATGTCGCTATCCTCAAAGGAGGCAAAGAGGCAGAGCACTCCAACAGGGCTATCGCTGAGGTATTGCAGGGGGTATTGAGGGCTCATGATTTACCTATTGAGGCGATTGCACTGTTGCCTGATAGCTCCAGAGAGGGTGTGGCAAACCTGATCCAGCAGGATGCGTATGTGGATCTCATCGTTCCACGAGGCGGAGAGGCATTGATTCGCTATGTCTCAACCCATGCTACGGTGCCAGTGGTCAAGCACGATAAGGGTCTGTGTCATACCTATATCGACAGAGATGCGGATTTTGACAAAGCACTCTCTGTCATCGTCAATGCCAAGTGTCGCCGTACAGGTATCTGTGGAGCGATGGAGACACTGCTCGTGCATGAGGCAGTCGCAGCAGAGATACTGCCCCGCATCCAAGAGGCTTTTGATGCCCAAGGCACAGAGATACGAGGATGTGAGCAGACCAGAGCCATCATTGATGTGGCAGAGGCGACTGAGGAGGATTGGGACAGAGAGTATCTGTGCAATACCCTCTCCATCAAGATCGCCTCTGGACTAGAGGAGGCACTCTCACATATCGCTACATACGGCTCAGGACACTCTGATGCAATCATCACGGAGAACTATACCATAGCAGAGGCATTTCTCAATGCGGTGGATTCAGCTTGTGTCTATCTCAACACCAGTACACAGTTTACAGATGGTGGACAGTTTGGGTTTGGTGCAGAGGTAGGCATCTCTACAAACAAGCTCCATGCCAGAGGCCCTATGGGGATCAATGAGCTGACAACCTACAAGTATAAAATCTATGGGAATGGGCATATTAGACCGCTCTAATCATAACCAAGTATAACCCAAATCCCGAAATAGAAATTCATGACTGCACGCCATCATCGCACCCAAGGGCTTTGCGTAAAATTATCGCCGAACCTTTGGGTGCGACTCAAATTTGATACAAACCCCTTGAATGCGAGCATGGCGCACATTCAAAGAATTCTATTTCGAGATTTGGGTATAATGCACAAAGATATCGAGAGAGAAAGGAGTCCTCATGAATGATTTAGAACATTATCTGCAGTCGCATACCATGGAGGAGCTCCACCCCTCTGAGATCGCCAATCTCCTCAAAGATATGGATGAGGCGGGGTTTGAAGCGGCCATCCAGACGATCCCCAATGATTTAATCGCAGATGTAGCCCTAGAGTTGCCAGATCGTTACTTTGGGGATATCGTAGAGTCCTATACACCCAAAGAGATTGCAGAATCCCTCTCTGACCTAGAGTCAGATGACCAAACGGACTTTATCCAAGAGCTTGAAGAGCATGACCAAGAGGTCGCCAGA
>CAZEIN010000098.1:0-1548 GCA_964512425.1 uncultured Sulfurovum sp. | reverse complement strand
TGATAAAAATATAGATTTTGTAGATGCGCTGATCTGCACAAAGGCAAAACTAGAAGGCTATGGTAAAATAAGCTTTGACAAAGATGTCATGAGAAAATGCTAGAAGCAAAAAGGAGTTAAAGATGGCAAAAGACCACTATTTTGATATCACAGCCAAGCTGGATATGATGGAGATGAAGAACGCGATCGTAATGGCAGAAAAAGAGGTGGCGACACGCTTTGACTTTAAGGGCGTGAAAGCAGAGATTACTCTGAATGAGCAGGCTAAAACACTCTCGCTCAGCTCCTCAAGCGATCAGAAGATCGATGCACTCAAGGATATACTCATCTCCAAACTCATCAAACGAGGGATTGCCGGAAAATCACTTGAAGAGGTGAAAACAGAGGGGATTAGTGGTGGCAACACCAAAGTCATCTACCGCATCATAGATACCATTGACAAGGCCGAAGCCAAAGAGATTGTCAAAGCAATTAAAGCCATGAAAGCCAAGGTCACACCCTCTATCCAAGGAGACGAAGTGCGTGTTTCTGGCAAGAAGATAGATGACTTGCAAGCAGTCATGGCAGAAGTCAAAGGGCTGGATCTCAAAGCGCCTCTCGTATTTGGGAATTTTAAATAATGCATACGGTTGAGTCGCAAGAGATAGAGAGTGTCTGTACCTACTGTGGGGTAGGGTGCGATATCACTGCAGTAGTCGAGGAGAACAAAATCGTCAAAGTCTATGCCCAGAATGACGGTGTCGTCTCCCAAGGTAAGCTCTGTATCAAGGGCAAGTATGGGTATGATTTTGTCGAGGCCAAAGACCGCATCAGAGAACCACGTATCAAGCGGAGCTTTCTGGAGAAAAATCCTCATATAGGAGCCAAGCATACTGCTGAGCTCAGAGAGTTTGATGCACACTACATGACCTGTGATCTAGAGACAGCTACGGCAATCATCGCAGAGAAATTTGCTGAGGTCAAGGCACAGCATGGTGCAGATAGTTTCTGTGCTATTGGGGGAGCTAGAACGAGTTGTGAGAGTGCTTATGCCTTTCAGAAGTTTTGTCGCCAGACGATGGGCTCGCCACATGTAGACAATTGTGCCAGAGTCTGCCACTCTCCCTCTCTCAGGGGGATGCGTGAGACGATAGGTGAGGGGGCTGCCACCAATCCCTATAACGATATCTACGAGACAGCGTTTATGCTGGTGATTGGCTCTAACACTATGGAGGCACACCCAATCATCGCCAACCGTATCGTAGATGTGGCAAAAACCCACAACAATCTAGCAGTAGTTGATGTGAGAGAGACCAAGCTGGCGAAGCTCGCCAAATACAACTGCATCATCCCCTACGAAGCCAATCTACTCATCCTCAACATGATGGCATATGTGATTATCGATGAGGAGCTCTATCACAAGGATTTTGTAGCCAACCGCACCAAGGGATTCGAGGTGTTCAAGCAGAGCATTCTCGATGACCCCTATGCCAATCCTGAGTTTCTCAAGCAGATAGAGGGGTATGAGACACTGGCTAAAATGATTCCCAATATCGCCAGAGAGTACGC
>CAZEIN010000097.1:0-9940 GCA_964512425.1 uncultured Sulfurovum sp. | reverse complement strand
ATCTTCCTAAAATCACCCAGCTAGAGATATGCAAGATACCTTTTTCTGTAAAGATGGGGCGGTTTTACGAACCCATACATCTCCTGTTCAGATTAGAACAATGTTACAGAAAAAACCACCAATTCGTATGATAGCTCCGGGTGCTGTCTTTAGAAAAGATTATGATTTAACCCATACACCTATGTTTCATCAAGTAGAGGGTCTAGTGGTAGAGGAGAAAGGCAAGGTGAGTTTTGCCAACCTCAAAGCAATTCTTACGGACTTTTTGCATCATATGTTTGGAGAGGTTGAGGTACGTTTTCGTCCCAGTTTTTTCCCTTTTACTGAACCTTCTGCCGAGGTAGATATCAGCTGTATTTTCTGCAAAGGAAGCGGTTGCCGTGTCTGTTCGCATACTGGCTGGTTAGAAGTGCTAGGCAGTGGCGTGGTTGACCCTAACGTATTCAAGGCAGTAGGCTATGAAGATGTCAGCGGCTATGCCTTTGGCTTGGGTGTGGAGCGATTTGCTATGTTGATGCATGAGATACCAGATCTCAGAAGCCTTTTTGAGGGTGATATTCGTTTATTGGAGCAGTTCAGATGAGAGTAACAAGAAGTTGGCTAGAGGAGTTTATAGACCTCAGTGATGTCTCCAATGAGAGACTTTACGAAGTATTCAATGCCATTGGACTAGAAGTGGATAGTTTGGAGCAGATTACTATTCCTGAGGGTGTGGTGATAGGCAAAGTACTCTCTTGTGAAAAACATCCTGATGCAGACAAACTCAATGTCTGTCAAATCGATATAGGTGAGGGCATCAGACAGATCGTCTGTGGTGCTGCCAATGTGGTTGATGCAGCATATGTGGCTGTAGCCACGGTGGGCACAACACTCGCTGGTGATTTTCATATCAAACCTGCAGAGCTTAGGGGTGTCAAGAGCGATGGTATGGTCTGCTCCAGTACAGAGCTAGGACTACCCAAGATCAACGATGGCATTATGATTCTCGATGAGAGTATAGGCATCTTGGATATCGGCAAAGATCTCAATATATATCCCAAAATAGCAGATACGATCATTGAGCTAGAGCTTACCGCCAATCGAGGAGACTGCTTGAGTATCCATGGCGTTGCCAGAGATTTAAGTGCTGTACTGAATAAAGATATCAAGCCTATTGAGTATAAAAAACGAGAAACATCCAAAGTCGCTATTGCCAGACGATTCAATATTATCAACAATACAGAGCATCCTGTGGATCTACTCTATAAACTTTCAGAAAGCGATACAATCAACACCACGTTGCTGATTGCACTGCGTTTGGGCTTTGCAGAGCTTGAAATCTCTGACAATATCAGCAATATTTTACGATACAGCACCCATGCGACAGGAGTGATACTGCGAGCATATGATCCTGAAAAATTGCAAGCAAAAGGAGAAAGTGTATCTCTCCTGCTAGAGGATACAGACAAGGGGCTTGTAGCACTAAAAACAAAAGATACAGACCTCTCTGTTGTCGGTGTCAATCAAGTTGCTGCATTACTTCCTGACAACGATAGCGAGGAGATTCTTTTTGAAGCCAGCTATCTCGGTCCTGAGATTATCATTGAGGGTGTAGCACAAAGTGACGTAGAAACAGATCTTCTCTATTATAAAACCTCTCGTGGAAGTGAACCAGAACTTGCTTTGGGTATACACTATCTAGAGTGGCAATGCCTACAAGCTTGCAACTGTAGCTTTGCAGATAGCTTTCTCTCTTTGGAGTGTGGCAGAGAAGAGCGTGTTATCGCTGTCAACTATCATGAGATTGATCAGATTATAGGACAGAAAATGAGCAAAAGCGAAGTAACCAGTATCCTCTCTAGACTAGGTTTCCAGCTCAATCAGAGCAGAGGTGCAGAAAGCTTTGGTGCGATGGTTCCTCCTCATCGACATGATGTCAACCATATCCAAGATATCGCCGAAGAGATACTCCGTATCGTAGGGATTAATAATATTCAGGCTCAACCTCTAAAACTTACAGAAAAGGTCAGACTCACAGAGAGTACACTTCGATACAAAGCCAAGAGAGATATTCGATCCAGAGCCGTAGGCAGAGGATTTTATGAAGCGGTAACGTATGCATTTGCCAATGTTAGCAAACTAGAAAAGCATGGCTTTGCAATCGTTGAAGAGTCACTGAAGCTTCTCAACCCTATTGCAGAAGAGTTTAATGGGATGCGAAGCACGCTACTCATCAATCTACTAGATGCAGTCAAGAGAAATGTGAGTTACGGTATCAAGCGTATCCCTCTTTTTGAGATTGGTACGATTTTTGATGCACAGAGAAATGAGAGTGAAAAGATTGCTTTTGTCTGGAGTGGTCATGCCCAGACTGAGTCTGTCATCAACCAAGGCAAAGCCAAAACTATTGATTATTCCTCTTTTGTGAGTATGTTGAGTGCTGTCATCGGCAATGTAACACTGTCTGCTTGTGAGAGTGAAAATGGGCTCATGCATCCTTATCAATCTGCTCATATTATTAAAGAGAATGAAATAATTGGTTTTGTGAGTAAGCTGCATCCTAGTGTTGCTGAGAGCTATGGTATTCCTGATACGTTTATTGCAGAGATGGCATTTGATGCATTGCTGCCTAAGCATATCACGGCACAGCCTATCTCTAATTATCAAGGTGTGTACAAAGATTTGAGTATTGTGCTTGCCCAGGCACTGCCATTCTCTGATATCAGTACTGCATTAGCACAGATAGATAATGCACTGCTCAAACAATGCTATGCTGTGGATATCTATCAGGATGAAGCACTAGGCAGTCAAAAGAGTGTCACCATCCGATGCTTTATCCAATCCATGAAAGGAACACTCTCTGACAAGATGATCGATGAGGTGATGCAACAGGTGCTCCAGACACTAGAGCAGGAGTGTGGAGCCATCATCAGATGAAACAGATTACTGTCTCTCCGGCCTCACGAGCATTTGTCTTTCAGTGCGGTACGATAGCAGCAGACAAGTCTATATCGCACCGCTGTGCGATGTTCTCTCTACTGAGTGATCAACCCTCAGAAATCAAAAACTTTTTACAGGGGGAGGATACGCTAAACTCCCTACAGATCACCGAACAGCTCGGTGCTACAGTAATTCGTCATGGGGCAGACGTTACCATCACACCACCTCTCCAACTCAGTGAGCCAGATGATGTGCTAGATTGTGGTAATGCAGGTACGGGGATGAGGCTTTTTTGTGGATTGCTCTCTGGTGTGGAGGGAAGCTTTGTCCTCACAGGAGACAAGTACCTCCGAAGTAGACCCATGAATAGGGTTGCCCAGCCACTACGCCATATCGGTGCCCAAATCGATGGGAGAGAGCATGGTAATCTAGCACCCCTATGCATCAGGGGTGGTGCATTGAAATCATTTAGATATGCCTCTCCTATCGATTCTGCTCAGATAAAGTCTGCACTGATTCTTGCAGCACTCAAAGCAGATAGCCCAAGCTACTACAAAGAGACACTTTTGAGCCGAGATCATACAGAGCGTATGCTGCGAGGCATGGGGGTAGAGATAGAGACCCAAGAGGATGGCTGGATCAAGATCACTCCTCCTGTCCAAGCACTCAAGCCACTCCATATCACAGTACCTTCGGATCCCTCTAGTGGATTTTTCTTTGCTGTGGCTGCTGCGATTATGCCTGATGCCAAAATCACACTGCGCAATGTCTCCCTCAATGCTACGCGTATCGAAGCCTATAAAGCCTTGGCACGCATGGGTGCTGATATCACCTATACGCTTCGAGAGGATATCTATGAGCCTATAGGAGATATCACCATCTGCTACAGTGGACAGCTCAAAGCAATCACTATAGACAAGCATATCGCATGGCTCATTGATGAGCTTCCTGTACTAGCTGTTGCTATGGCTACAGCCAAAGGTACCAGTAGTGTCTATAATGCCAAAGAGCTCAGAGTCAAAGAGAGTGATCGTATCTCTGCTACTTTGGATGGATTGAAGCGAACTGGCATCCAGACAGTAGAGCGAGAAGATGGCTATGATATCATAGGAGGGACACTGCACTCTGCTACGATAGATAGCTATGGAGATCATCGTATCGCTATGGGTTTTGCTATAGCAGGTATTCTCTGCGGAATGACAGTAGAGGATGTGGAGTGCATCGAGACTTCATTTCCTAACTTTTATGATATTTTACGAGAGATAAGTGAGGTAACTGATGGAGATTAGACTTGCATCCTCTTATGGATTTTGTTTTGGTGTCAAGCGTGCAATCAAGATTGCGGAAAAAAGCCAAGGCAGTGCCACCTATGGGCCTCTCATCCATAATTCTGATGAAATTAACCGACTCAAAGAGGGCTTTGACGTAGGCTTGGCAGAAAACATGGCAGAGGCAGAGCAGTATGATTCTATCGTTATCCGCACACATGGTATCCCAAAAGAGGAGCTAGCTCAACTAGAATCAGAGGGCAAACAGATCTCAGATGCCACCTGCCCCTTTGTTACTACGCCACAGCAAATTGTAGAACAGATGAGTGAAGAGGGTTATAGTATCGTTATCTTTGGGGATGCCAATCATCCAGAGATCAAAGGGGTCATTAGTTATGCCAAAGACCAAAGAGATGCCTTTGTCGTCCTCGAAGAAGAAGAGCTAGAGGCATTACCACTCAAATCCAGAGTAGCAATCGTTGCACAAACTACCAGAAAACCTACAGATTTTATGAAAATTGTAAACAAACTCATTCTCCAGGCCAAAGAGGTACGGGTATTTAATACAATCTGTAATGCAACCTTTGAAAACCAAGATGCGGCTGCATCTTTGGCAAAAGAGGCAGACATCATGATTGTTATTGGCGGTAAAAACTCCTCCAATACCAAACAACTTTATTCTATTTGTAAAAACTACTGTAACGACAGTTATCTGATAGAAAATGAAGGTGAATTAGAGTCAGAATGGTTCCAGGGTAAAAATCTTTGTGGTATTAGTGCCGGTGCTTCTACCCCAGACTGGGTTGTACAAAATGTAATTGATGGTATTGAGTCTATCTCCTAAAAATGGGCTCAATCTCATCTTTCTCTCCTCATTTAATATATAAAAACCCTATCTATTCAGCAGGTTTAAATAAAAAATAGTATAATTACGCCAAATTAGGCAAACGAAGGATAGGTAAATGAAGTTCGAAGATATCGAAGTAGAAGAGGTTGATTTTGAAGCGATGCTTGAGGAGTCGTTCAAAAAAACAGAATCAAGAAGTGACTTAGTAGAAGGTACTGTAGTTAAAATAGATGAGGCTGAAGGACAGGCTGTTATAGATATTGGCGGTGGCAGAGACTCCGTACTCTCACTAGATGAGATTAGAGACGAAGAGGGCAATGTGCTTTTCAAAGTTGGTGATCCTATCAAAGTCGTCACGCAAGGACGTGGTAGAATCTCTTATCTCGCTGCACAAAAAAGAGTTGCTCTCAATGCATTTATTGATGCATATAACACCGAAGAGGAGACTATCGTTGAAGGTGTTGTCACCAAGAAAAACAAAGGTGGGTATGTTGTAGAGGTAGATGATTTAGAGTTTTTTATGCCACGCACACTCTCTTATCTCAGTTCAAAAGTAGAAGCAGTAGGCAAGAAAGTCAAGGCACTCATCGTCAAAGTCGACAAAGACAAAGGCTCTGTTGTCATCTCTAGAAAAGAGCTTATCGAGAGAGACAAAGCAAAATCTCAAGAAATCGTAGACAAACTCCTAGAGAGTAAAGACCCTGTTATTGGTGTCGTCAAAAAAATCACTAGCTATGGTATGTTTGTAGATGTAGGTGGCATGGATGGACTCGTGCACTATTCACAGATTTCTCACAAAGGCCCGGTCAACCCATCGAAGTATTTCGAAGAGGGTGATGAGGTCAATGTCATCGCACTTGATTATGACAAGAAAAAGAGACACCTTTCTCTCTCTATCAAGGATGCAAGTTCTGATCCTTGGCAAGAGATTGATGATATTCTTGGTGTTGGTGATACAGTCACCGTCACAATCAGCAATATCGAACCTTATGGTGTATTTGTTGATCTAGGTGAAGATCTTGAAGCATTCCTTCACGTTTCTGAGATCTCTTGGGATAAAAACGTCAAACATCCTAAAGACTATATGACAGTCGATGATGAGATCAACGTAGAAGTGATTGAAATCGACAAAGAGAAGCGTAGACTCAGAGTCAGCCTCAAGACACTCTTGCCTAAGCCTATGGAAGCATTTTCTAGCAAGTATAAAACAGGTGATGTACTGACCGGTACTGTTACCTCATTGACTGATTTTGGTGCTTTTGTTAAGCTTGATGGTGTAGAGGGACTCCTCCATAACCAAGAGACTTCATGGGACAAAACAGTCAATGCAAAAGACCTCTTTAAGTCAGGTGACGAAGTTGAAGTTAAAATCATCAAGATCGATTCAGATGCGGGTAAAATTTCATTGAGCAAAAAGGCTCTCGAAGACTCTCCGGTAGATGAGTTTGCTAAAACACATAAAAATGGCGACATCGTAACAGGTACAGTCAAAGATAAAAAAGAGTTCGGTGTATTTGTAGCACTGGATAACCATATCGATGCACTTATTAGAACAGAAGATCTCTATCCCCTCAAATTTGACGAGATCGAAAAAGGTCAAGAGATTAAAGCTGTTATCAGCTTTATCGATTCTCAGAGTGGTAGAATCAGAGTCTCTGTCAAAAGACTTGAGCGTCAAGAAGAGCGAGAAGCACTTGACTCCCTCAACAGTGCACAAGATGACAGCATGACACTTGGTGACCTCATCAAAGATAAATTTAAATAAAATATTAAGAAGAAACATGACAATTGTTGTATGTGATCATATCCATGGTAAGGGGCTAGATATTCTAGCCGCTGACCCTGAGATAGAAATGATAAATGCGGCCGATGAGCCCAAAGACCTCCTATTAGAAAAATTCATTCCTCTTGCCGATGTAGCGATTACTAGAAGCTCAACAGATGTAGATGAAAAATTTCTCTCCCGTGCCCATAAGCTCAAAGCAATTATTCGTGCGGGTGTTGGTGTAGATAATGTAGACATCCCAGGCTGTAGCAAGCTAGGTATTGTTGTGATGAATGTACCTACTGCCAATACGATTGCTGCTGTAGAGCTTACTATGGCACACATGATGAGCTGTGCCAGAAAGTTCCCCTATGCTCACAATAATCTCAAGATAGATAGGGTATGGCGTAGACAGGACTGGTATGGTACAGAACTCAAAGACAAAAAACTAGGTATCATAGGATTTGGCAATATCGGTTCTCGTGTAGGCAAACGCGCCAAAGCATTCGAGATGGATATTGTAACGTATGATCCCTATATTAGCCCTTCCAAGGCCACTGATCTAGATATCGACTATACCAATGATTTTGAGGATATTCTCGCTTGTGATATCATTACAATTCATACACCTAAAACAGATGAAACGCGTGATATGGTAGGCAGTGCGGAGATTGCACGCATGAAAGATGGTGTCATACTCATCAACTGTGCCAGAGGTGGACTCTATAATGAAGCCGCCCTCCTCGAAGGACTTCAGAGTGGCAAAATTGCTATGGCAGGCATTGATGTCTTCGACAAAGAGCCAGCAACAGATCATCCCTTTTTGGATCTGGATAATGTTACGGTGACACCACATTTGGGTGCCAACACCAAAGAGTCTCAGCAGAACATTGCTATCCAAGCAGCAGAGAATGCTATCGCCTCTGCCAAAGGAATCTCCTATCCCAATGCCCTCAATCTCCCTATCAAAGAGAGTGAACTGCCTGATTTCTTGCGTCCTTATCTAGAACTTACACAAAAGATTGGACACATGGGTGCTCAAATCACCAAAAGTGGACTCGTGTCTATGAGGATTACCACATCTGGAAAGGTGTCTGAGCATATAGATTCTCTGACAACCTTTGCAACAGTAGGTGTACTCAAGGAGTCATTAGGCGATCAAATCAATTATGTGAATGCTGAGCATGTTGCTACAGAGCGAGGTATGATTGTTGAAAAAGAAACCTCTCCCTCCAATACTGGATTTGAAAACACAGTTACACTTAGACTCACGACACAAAATGGCAATGTGTTCAAACTAAGCGGCACAGTACTCGGAGATTTGGCACAGCGCATCGTTGATATCGATGGGTATGCGCTAGAACTAGAGCCCAAAGGCAATCTGATACTCTTTAAAAATAATGATGAGCCTGGTGTTATCGGCGATGTAGGACGCATTATCGCAGAATATAAAATCAACATCTCAGACTTTCGCCTAGGTAGAAATGGCAAGGGCCATGCTCTCGCAGTGGTAAAGGTAGATGAAACAGTCAGCAAAGAACTGCTCACCGCTCTCGAAGCCCTAGATGCCTGCATTAGTGCAAGGGCAGCAATTCTCTAACCCTTATCTCGTTGATTCATAAGTTTTGTATCAAATGGTACCGGCATGGTACCATTCAACCCAACATATGCAATAGAGACTACCAATCTCCCACAGATTATTGGTTCAACACTAGACTATATTTACTGCTCCATATCCTCCAGTGAGTATCTCTGGATTTTCAATACCATAAATTTTATAGAGTGTAGCAGCGATACTGAGAGGCTCGAACCAATAGGTGCCACTTTTTGGCTTGAGCCAGAGACGGTTGAGACTACCTGAGTTATCTACGATGGTTTCCCCTACAACACCCCTATGGGTAAAGTATCCTTTTCCTCCTAAGACATAGAAATTTTGTAGATTCCCATGATCCCATCCATGAGCAGAGTTTAGATTGACATTTCTACCAAACTCACCAAAGACCATAATGTTTATAGTCTCCTCTTTATTGAGTGCTTTAATATGTGCCATCGCAGACCTAAGAGAGCGAAATAGGGCTTCTTTGCGAGAGACATAGTCCCTGGCATCATTATGATCATCCCAGCCTCCTAGCCCACCAGTACCCAGTGTAATAATTTTAGTATCAGGATTATTATCAAGAAGCTTGACAGCAGCCTCTAGTTTTTCCGCAAAACTTTCATTTTGTGGATAAGCATCTTCTTCGCCCAAATCAGGTGTTTCTGCCTCTTGAATACTTTTGATAAATGCAGCGAGGGATCCTCGTTTACTAAGCCCATCTTTAATTTTACCTGCTTGGTTATGGGTCTGTGCAAGTGTATCCATCTTGTTAGTTAATTCTGGATCAAATCCACCATTTTCATCATTACTACTATAATGGTCCTCTTCTCTTTCTGTTTCTGTGTAGTAGGTCCATCTTCTCACTGTCCATCGCTTTCTTTCATAGGGATTATCAAAATTTTCATTGATTCCAATGGGCTTGAGATAACCAGGCAATGCCATATTGCCTTCAGTATAAAAGGTCGATTCTCCTTCCATAGTAACAAAAGGCATCAGTGTATTTTCATTTACAACGCCCTTGGCATGGAGGATGGCTGCGATATTGGCAATCACGCCACCACCATCTGTTTCGAAGGCACCTTTTTGATTCTGCTCAGTACAGACACCATGGGCTTTATTGCCAGCATCTTCACGGACTTGTGAATAGCAACAGCGATAGAGTGTCATGTCTCCGCTGGTCATCATCTTTTCCATTTCTGCACCACCAGCCTCCTGCCAACATCCATGCGTAGTAGGGGTGATGCCTCTAAAGTAATCGTCATAGCTATTTTGAGAGTATCTCTCAATATCAGCAAGATTAGTGATATTCCCTCCAAGCTGACTGGCACCTCCATAAAGATAGACGATGATTGTTTGTGCCTGATTACTCTCATATATACTACTGGAGAACTGCACACTCTCCATATTGAGGGGTGCACCATATCCAGATGAAGGCAGCAAAATGGCTGAACCGCTTACTAGTGATAGTTTGATAAAGTCTCTTCTTTTCATATTAGTGTACCTCCATTTGTCTATAGGTCAGGTCTAGTCGCGAGATATAGTCT